>NZ_JBEONQ010000048.1:0-30768 GCF_040544445.1 Undibacterium sp. GrIS 1.8
TTTCTTTCCCTCTAAAACGCATATCCCACCTTCAGAACCGCATAGTTCACCCCAGGGTTCGGGTGCTTTACCCCTCCGTTTGAATAGTGCTGGATCTACAGCGAAATGCTTACAACAAATCCACCGTCGACGTGATTAAAAATGCGAAGAGTGCCTCCGTGTCGTTTGACTATCCTATCTACTATCGCTAATCCTAGCCCTGATCCATTTGCTTGACTACGGGAAGTGTCTCCTCGAGTGAAAGGGCGTAATAAACGACCTAAATCCTCGTTTGCCACGCCATTACCGTAATCTCTTATGGTGATGAGCAAGCCATGTTTTTTTTCTTTATTTTTATATTCTGAGTGAATATCAATTTTTACTATATCTGTATTGGATGTCTTTCCGTAACGCCGGGCATTTTCAATAAGGTTACTAAATAGTCGCTTTAGCTCGATTTCACTTCCAAATATTTGCATGTTGGGGAGTATCGAAGAATATATTTGTACGTCTGTTAAACGAGATGACTCCTCGGTTATATAAAAAAGTAAATCACTCAAATCAACTTGATCGAATGCAATTGTATCGAGAGGTTTTGCATAATCAAGAAACTGCCCTATTATTTCATCCATTTGACCAAGATCCGATTGCATTCCTTGTCTTGATTCATCTGACAAACTTGCCATTTCCACTTCAAGTTGCATGCGCGCTAAAGGAGTCCTTAAGTCGTGCGATATGCCCGCCAGAATAATTGACCGATCCGAATCTATACGCTCTAAATCTTCCATCATTTGATTGAAGCTAGCATTCGTTTCTTTAATTTCTTTTGGTCCTTTTTCAGGTAGTGGCTTGGGTCGATTGCCTTTGGCTAAAGTGCGTGCCGCAACACTAATTCTTGCTAAAGGGTCGTTGACTAATTTTGAAATAATCGCAGCACCAACTAAGGTTAAAAATAAGGTAATTGCAGCCCATCCTAATACTTGTATTCCGGTAGCTTGTTCTATACGTCCTTGATCTAATCTTAACCAGTATTTATCGTCATCAATTTCAAAACTAACCCAAAATCCCTCCACATCGTTCATTTTTTTTGCGAAACGGGTATGGTTACCTAATTTTTTTTGAATAGATGAACGTAGTTGCTCAAACGCAGGTGTTTGGTCTTGCGCCTCAATATCATCAGTTTTTTCCAATAAATAGACACGAATCCCATCGTTGCTAGCAAGATCAAATAATAGTTCACGGCGCTTATCTGGTGCTGAATGAGTTAAGGCTGCGCGAGTAATTGTGACTATAGATGATATTTGTGCAGCTATTTGTTGTGCTCTAGGCGCTCTTTCCACCATTCTAAAGCTTGCAAACCAAACTGCCATGCTACTCATTACGAGTAATGCTAGTAGAAAAAATGTGCGCCAGAACAGCCCACTTTTAGGCCATTCAAAGTTATTAAAATAAGGACGCATTGATGTATGTTTTTTAAATGACAATTAGAGTTCTAAGTCATTTGAAGTGTTTTAAAATCAATCTAATTTTTCTAATTGTTCAAAATTAGATTGATTTAGCGTGACTGACCGTCAGGTATAAATACATAACCTAAGCCCCAAACAGTCTGTATATAAAGTGGGTTTGAAGGATCTGGTTCTATTAATTTTCTAAGACGTGAAATTTGTACATCTAAACTGCGGTCAAAAACTTCATATTCACGACCTCGGGCTAATTCCATCAATTTTTCACGTGAAAGCGGTTGTCTAGCGTGTCGTGCGAATACTTTGAGCACTGAAAACTCACCAGTGGTTAAGCTAATATTTTCGCTATTTTTTTTCAGTGTACGAGTAGCAAGATCTAGAATAAAATTTCCAAATTCGAATGTTTGAGCACCTTCTGAGGGCGCGCCAGGTAATTCACTCGGTACTTTTCGTCGCAATACAGCGTTTATGCGAGCGACAAGTTCGCGTGGGCTAAATGGCTTTGGTAAATAATCGTCAGCCCCCATCTCCAAACCAATAATGCGATCAACCTCTTCCCCTTTTGCCGTCAGCATAATAATTGGGGTCTGATCGCCAGCCCCACGAAGACGACGACAAATTGCAAGCCCATCTTCTCCTGGAAGCATTAAATCAAGAACCAACATGTCGTAACGCTCTCGTATCCAAAGCTTGTTCATTGCTTGAGCGTTTTCTGCGCTAACGACATTAAATCCTTGTTCTGTCAGATACCGACGTAATAAGTCTCTCAAACGGACGTCGTCATCCACAACTAAGATTTTGGCTTTATTGCCATTCGGATTGTCAGTGGCAGGATTTATATTATTCATTTTGTTATGTTACCGTCAGAAATAAAATTAACTATCTTTTTTAATGATGGATTACAAACTGTTACATACTTTACCGATTTGCTGCGTGGTACGAATATAACAGCGCATAGACTGAAGGTAATCTATAAAATATAGTGATACAACAATATAAAGCAGATAAATTTTATTTGATTCAATTAAATGAAAGTTAATTCTATCCCAAATTCTGCGTAGCTTTTTTAAACACTAAATGAATATACTTTACACACGATATAGCTTTGTTTTTGCTCTGCTGCTGGCCACTACATTTAGTGCATCGGCCGAGCCTGGCCATTCTAAAGGGGGAGGTGTCGTACGAGCACTAAACAATAATCGACAAGCTGAACACAAAGAGGTACAAATACACCGCCAAGAAGAAAAAAAAATTAACAAAGAAGTTGTCAGTGAGAGTTCTGTTGATGATCCAGGCGAAGCAAAAAAAAATTCAAGTCGCCTAGATGGTAAAGCCGCTATCAGTCAGAAACGCAGTCGTTTGACTGCAGATGAGCGCCGTGCTTTGAGGAGGCAGATCCAAGATGCAGGACAAGAACTTTATGTGCCCGCCAAGTAACATCTGTTAGAAGTAAAAGTTAGCGGCGATTTTGTTTCATAATTTTTTGTTGTTCTCGTTGCCAATCACGTTCTTTTTCCGTATCTCGTTTGTCGTGTTGCTTCTTACCTTTTGCCAGACCTATTTGGCATTTAACCCTTCCATTTGTGTAATGCATATTGAGTGGTACTAATGTGTAGCCCGCCCGATCAACCTTGCCTATCAGCTTCTTAATTTCTTCTGCGTTCAACAGTAGCTTGCGAGTGCGCACAGAATCTGGATGGATATGTGTAGATGCGGTTGGTAAAGCACCAATATGCGCACCAAATAGAAAGATCTCGCCACCTTTGACGATTACATAAGCTTCTTTCAGTTGGACTCGACCAGCTCGTATAGACTTAACTTCCCAGCCCTGCAATACAATGCCCGCCTCGAATTGTTCTTCCACAAAATAATCGTGGAATGCTTTTTTGTTATCAGCAATACTCATGCAATATAAAAATCAGTGTAATTCCTACTACCATTTATTTTTTACGCAATAAATTTGCGTTTTTTTATATGGAAAAGGAGTGTGTCGGTTAAAATTTAGAATGTGATTTTAGCAAATGGATCTGATCAATGGCAGTTGTACACAAAACGGTTTTTATTCCTTACAGCGCAGCAAAAATGTTTGCGCTAGTGGAAAGAGTTGAGGATTATCCTCAATTTTTGCCATGGTGTGGTGATGTTGATGTCGCGCAAAGAACCGAACAAGATTTGGTCGCTACATTATCCATCAATTATCATGGGATTAAGCAGCAATTCACCACAAAAAATACAAATACCCCGCCAAATTTGATGGAAATGAATTTGGTAGATGGTCCCTTTAAACAGTTACTTGGAAGATGGAGATTTACCGAGTTACGCGAGGATGCCTGCAAAATTGAATTTGATTTGAATTACGAATTTTCTAGCAAACTCTTAGAACATTTGATTGGTCCTGTTTTTAGTAAAATTGCTAATAGCTTCGTCGATTCTTTTTGTGCTCGTGCTGAAAAACTGTATGGACAGTGAAAATAAAATTGCTATCAAAATTTGTTATTCCAATAAATTGGATATAACTCTGCTAGATATTTCTGTATCGACAAAAACGACGTTGTTAGGGGCAATTGAGCAATGCAATATATGTGATTTGCATAAAGAAATTAATCTTGATACATTCAAATTTGGTGTATTCGGTAAGCTAAAATTAAAAGACTATATTTTGCAGTCTGGCGACCGAGTAGAAATTTATCGCCCGCTAGTCGCCAATCCAATGGACGCTCGTCGTCGTAGGGCTAAAAAACATACCCAGCAATTACTGGCATCCAGCTAGCGCACGTTTCGTATCAGCAGCTTCTTTGGATCTTTGCGTATCATCCATATAGTTTTTCTCACCATTTTTGTCTGTGGTGGTGATTCGTATACCGGAATCTAAGGCTTGTTGATAGGTTTTTGCTCGTTCACAATTCTTCGCTTTATCTGCTTTATTTTGAGCTTCTTCAGCAGCCTTTTTTTCTGCGTCAGCTTGTTCTGCACGCCTCTTTTGAAAATCTTCGTTTTTAGTTGCCGTTGTTACCGGTTTTTGAAGTTTATTTGCCGCAGAATTTGCGTCTGCATTATCTGAGGTGACGCCGGAATTTGTGGTCTGTTTATCTTCAGTACTCTTATATGGTGTTTTTATAATTCGGTTTTTAGGAGTATTGCTAGGCGGTGGCATGTCTGAGAACTGCCTAGTACCTTTTTCGTCAAGCCAGACATATTGCGCATGCGCAGAAATTGGCATCACTGTAGCTAAAACTACTGCTATCAACGTGCCCGAAATTAAACGAACCTGATGTATTGACATAATCTACTTTCAAATAATTACCAACTATAATTATAAGAGTTTTACACATGGCAAGACGAGTCTGCAAGTTTTCTGTATAATTCGGTTTTGCGCCTATAGGAAATACTATGCGTTTACTCCAAAAAGCACTCACTTTTGATGACGTGCTACTCGTTCCAGCATACTCGGACATCCTCCCTAAAGATACATCCCTTACAACGTTTTTAACGCGTAATATCAAACTTAATATCCCTTTGGTATCGGCTGCAATGGATACCGTTACTGAAGCTAGATTGGCGATTGCCATGGCTCAGGAAGGTGGTATTGGTATTGTTCATAAAAATCTTACTGCAAAAGAGCAGGCAAGAGAAGTTGCTAAGGTTAAGCGTTTTGAATCTGGTGTATTGCGTGATCCAATTACGATTCCGCCGACGATGAAAATCCGTGATGTCATTGCGCTGTCCCAGCAGCATGGCATCAGTGGTTTTCCAGTAGTTGAAGGTAAGGCAGTTGTTGGAATTATCACAAATCGTGACCTGCGTTTTGAAGAAGAACTTGATGCAGAAGTCCGCGCCAAGATGACACCACGCAACAAACTTGTTTTTGTCAAAGAGGGCGCCGATCTCGCCGAGGCTAAGCGTTTAATGAACAAGTATAGGCTTGAGCGTGTTTTAGTTGTTGACGATCAATTCGAATTACGTGGATTGATTACAGTCAAAGATATTCAAAAATCGACCGAGCATCCATTTGCATCTAAAGATGAACATGGCAAGCTGCGTGTCGGTGCTGCCGTTGGTGTTGGTGCTGATAATGATGAACGTATCGATTTACTTGCTAAAGCAGGGGTCGATGTAATTGTTGTTGATACTGCACACGGCCACTCTAAGGGCGTACTCGATCGGGTTCGCTGGGTAAAAACAAATTATCCGCATATCGAAGTCATTGGTGGCAATATCGCCACAGCCGCCGCAGCGTTAGCGCTAGTTGAACATGGTGTTGATGCTGTGAAAGTTGGTATTGGTCCAGGATCTATTTGTACCACAAGGATTGTTGCTGGCGTTGGTGTGCCGCAAATCACCGCGATCGCGAATGTCGCGAATGCACTTAAAGGTACTGGAGTGCCATGTATTGCTGATGGTGGCGTGCGTTTTTCTGGTGACGTATCTAAGGCCTTAGCCGCAGGTGCATCAACTGTGATGATGGGAAGCATGTTTGCCGGTACTGAAGAAGCGCCTGGCGAAGTTATTTTGTTCCAGGGACGTAGTTATAAATCCTACCGCGGCATGGGAAGTCTGGGAGCAATGGCAGACGGTTCCGCTGATCGTTATTTCCAAGATGCTTCTAACAACGCCGATAAACTGGTTCCTGAAGGAATTGAAGGACGCGTAGCCTACAAAGGTAGCGTTTTAGCTATTCTGTACCAGTTAGTTGGTGGTGTGCGCTCCTCCATGGGCTATTGCGGTTGTGCTTCTATCGAAGACTTGCATACCAAAGCAGAGTTCGTTGAAATTACTTCTGCTGGTATGAAAGAATCGCATGTTCATGATGTCCAGATCACGAAAGAGGCTCCAAACTATCGGGCTGATTGATTAAGACATATCGGTGGACGGCCCGCTTGGCCCAGTTTGCATAAAAATAGAAGGCGAGACATGGCAACACAGCTAGAACGTTCTAGCCTGACGACATCAATTCAAATGAACGTGGGCAGTAGCGGCCTTCCTTCGGAGACATTTGAAGTCAAGATCGCAAGGTTTGAACGCGTCGCATTAAGACTGTTTAATGTGTCAAATTGCCTTATTAATTTGGGTGATTTTTCTACTAGATTTGATCCCAATGAACGCTCTATGGCATCATTTGAAGCCATGTTTTGCCAGAGTCTTCCACTAGCCAGCGATTTGTTAGTCGCCGGAGATGCGGCAAATCATCCTGTTCTATCGACGCATGAGTTGGTATCGGGCGCGCCATATATTCGTTTTTATGTCGCGTACCCGATTACTGATCAGGCTAATAATATTATTGGCAATATTGTACTGATCGACTATCAGGCACGTGAATTCGATGATGAATCTCGCCTCTTGCTCGCTGATTTAGCTGTTTTGATTGAGCGTGAAATAGCATTTGGCGTCATGCATCAGGCTCAGCTGGAATTGATCAAACAAAATCGCAGTCTCAAGCGCGATTCATTAATTGATCCGGTTTTAGGTACCTGGAATAAAGCCGCGATTGTTCGCTCGCTCAAAATTGAGATGGAGCGATGTAGCAAGGCTGAAAAGCCACTGTCATTGATTTTTTCTACTCTCGATCAGATACTCAGCATCAGAGATAAGCACGGGATAGCTTTCAGCGATATAGCGATGATCCGGGTTGTTAGTCGTATTCGCTCATGTGTTCGTCCGTTTGATGCATTGGGTCGGTTTGGCAACGATATTTTTTTGATCGTCTTGCCCGGCGCCTCGCATTTGGTTGCAACTGCTGTGGCTGAGCGTATCAGAATATCAGTGATGTCGCATCCGGACACTATAGAGCAAGAGTTAGTCAGCTTGACCGTCAGTGCTGGCATCGTTTCGACCGATATGTTTCCTACTGCAGAACCAGAGGTTTTAATTAGTCTCGCAGAAAAAGCGCTGTTATCAGCGAAGCAAGCAGGCAGCAATCATGTGGCGCAAGCGACAATTGATCAGCCCGATATCATTATTTGACCGGGCTATTGATCTAACTTATTGAATGAGCTTGCAGACCGAATTTACTTGCCGAATTACCTACCGAATTACTAATCAGACCTTACATCCAACGCTATGCATTCCAAAATTCTCATTCTTGACTTCGGTTCACAAGTCACACAACTAATCGCTCGTCGTGTCCGCGATACAGGCGTATTTTCTGAAGTACATCCTTACGATGTTAGTGACGAATTTATTCGTAACTATGGTGCTGCCGGTATTATTTTATCTGGTGGCCCAAGTAGTGTGACTGAGGGCGATACACCACGCGCACCAATGGCTGTGTATGACGCTGGTGTTCCCGTATTAGGAATTTGTTATGGCATGCAAACCATGGCCGAGCAATTGGGCGGCAAGGTAGAAACCGGTAAAGTCCGCGAGTTTGGCTATGCAGAGGTAAGAGCGCGTAGCCATACCGCTTTGCTTAAGGATATCCATGATTTCGTCACACCAGAAGGTCATGGCATGCTCAAAGTCTGGATGAGCCACGGCGATAAAGTGAATGAAATGCCGGCCGGTTTTAAACTAATGGCATCAACAGACAATTGCCCGATTGCTGCGATGGCAGACGAGGATCGCCGGTTTTATGCGGTCCAATTCCATCCCGAAGTTACTCATACTCTGCAAGGCGAGGCGATTATTGCCCGTTTTGTACACGATATTTGTGGCTGTACATCGGATTGGAATATGCCTGACTATATCGCCGAAGCAGTCGCGTCTATTCGTGCACAAGTTGGTAGCGATGAAGTCATTCTGGGTTTATCTGGAGGCGTCGACAGCAGCGTGGCTGCTGCATTGATCCATCGCGCAATCGGTGATCAATTAACTTGCGTATTTGTCGACCATGGATTGTTGCGTCTGGATGAAGGCAAAATGGTCATGGAAATGTTTGCCAATAATCTCGGTGTCAAAGTGATTCATGTCGATGCAACTGCCCAGTTTATGGGACATTTGACTGGTATTACTGATCCAGAGGCCAAGCGTAAAATCATTGGACGTGAGTTTGTTGAAGTGTTCCAGGTAGAATCCGCCAAGCTCGAAAACGCAAAATGGCTGGCGCAAGGGACGATTTATCCCGATGTGATCGAAAGTGCAGGCAAGGGCAAAAAAGGTTCGCACACGATCAAGAGTCATCACAATGTAGGTGGTCTGCCAGATACGCTAAATTTGAAATTGCTTGAGCCTTTGCGTGAATTGTTCAAAGATGAGGTTCGTAAACTCGGTGTAGCACTTGGTTTGCCGCATGGCATGGTGTATCGCCATCCTTTCCCGGGTCCAGGTTTGGGCGTCAGGATTTTGGGCGAGGTGAAAAAAGAATTCGCCGATTTATTGCGTCGTGCCGATGCGATTTTTATTGAGGAATTGCGTAATACTCAAGTTGAAGGTTTGGCCGCGGACAAAGCCATGTCCTGGTATGACGCGACCAGTCAGGCATTCGCCGTATTTTTGCCGGTCAAATCAGTCGGCGTGATGGGCGATGGCCGTACGTATGAATATGTAGTCGCTTTGCGTGCAGTACAAACCCAAGATTTTATGACAGCACATTGGGCACATTTGCCGCATGAGTTGTTAGGTAAAGTATCTAACCGTATTATTAACGAAGTACGTGGCATCAACCGCGTTGTTTATGATATCTCCGGTAAACCACCAGCCACGATCGAATGGGAATGATTTTAGGTCTTTCGACAGCTTTCGCGGACTATCGGAAAAGTCACTTAACTTATTGATTTATATAAGTTTATTCCACGAAAGCTATCGGCATCTATTGACGACAAGCGAAACTTTTTGTCGGTAATCCTGACGGTAATGAAAGCTAGGCAAGTCATCTAAAAATATTTACCGTCTGACTGTTTTCGGCTCTGACGGTAAAAAATAAGAGAAAGAGCTAGTATTCATGCGGGTTTCAGAGCATTCTGTGTCTTTTGAGCCGTTGACGGTAAAATTGCCGTTCTCAGGAGGACACCATGCTGACCGATACCACACTGAAGAATCTCAAACCCAAGGATGCGCCCTACAAGGTGACGGACAGGGATGGCATGTATGTGACGGTCTCAACGGCGGGTACCGTCACGTTCCGTTATGACTACCGGATCAATAGCAGGCGCGAAACGTTGACGATTGGCCGTTATGGGCCAGGCGGTCTGTCGCTGGCCCGTGCACGCGAAAAGTGCATCGACGCGAAGCGGGCAGTTTCGGAAGGACAGTCCCCGGCGCAGGAAAAGCAGCGAGAGAAGAGGCGCCTTTCGGACGCCAAAACCTTCCAGGAATTTACCGACGAGTGGTACGAGGGTGCGCGGATGGCCGACAGCACGCGGTCGATGCGCAAGAGCATCCTTGACCGGGACATCCTGCCTGTGTTCAAGAGCCGCTTGCTGAGCGAGATCAGTCCTGATGACCTGCGCGATCTGTGCGACAAGGTGAAGGGGCGGGGAGCGCCAGCAACGGCAATCCATGTCCGCGACATCATCAAGCAAATCTACGGTTTTGCCATCCTGCACGGCGAGAAGGTGGCCAACCCTGCCGACGACGTTGGACCATCGTCGATCGCCACTTTCGTGGCACGGGATCGAGCGCTGTCGCCGTCCGAGATACGCATCATGCTCAAGCAGTTGGAGTACGTCGCTTCGTACCCGACCATCAAACTGGGTCTGCGGCTGATCTTGCTCACGCTGGTGCGCAAAGGCGAACTGATCCACGCGACATGGGATGAGATCGACTTCGAGAATGCACTGTGGACTATCCCAAAAGCCCGCATGAAGGCCAGCAAGGCCCACAACATCTATCTGTCGCAGCAGGCGCTCGACATCATGATCGCACTGCGCACCTGCGCCGGTGGCTCAAGATACCTGTTGCCTTCGCGCTATGACGGCGACAAGTGTATGTCGAACGCTACGCTGAACCGCGTCGGGCAGATAGTCGTGGAGCGGTCGAAAGCGAAGGGTCTGCCAATCGAAAATTTCACTGTGCATGACCTGCGCCGCACCGGTTCGACCATCCTCAACGAGTTGGGCTTCAACAGTGACTGGATCGAGAAGTGTCTTGCCCACGAAGATGGCCGTTCATCACGCGGCATCTACAACAAAGCTGAATACGCCGAGCAGCGCCGCCACATGCTGCAAGAGTGGGCCGACATGGTTGACGCCTGGGTGGCCGGCGAATCGCACACCCCGACGTTGCTGCCCCCGTCGATGAAGATCATCACGACACAGGCGTTGCTTTGACGGGGCGGTGCTTGCGCTGACGCACGTCCGGCGAGGGGGCTCGTTTTAGCTGCGCGCTGTCGGAAGCTTGGCGGCGCGCATCAAGCCATTCCTCTACCTCCGTCAAATCCCACACCACGCAGCGTGCGGTTAGATTGAACCTGCGCGGAAATTCGCCGCGCCGTTCCATGTCGTAGATCGTGGTGTCGGCCAGAGGCACGATTTGTCGCAACTCGGGACGGCGGATCGTGCGTCGGAACGGCAAGATATTCGGCGCGATCAGTCGTGGTAGCGGCATGCCGTGCAGGTCGTTTGCATCAGAGTCGTTGTTCGACCTCGCGGCCTGCAAACTTCGATCTGCTTTGTTCATGATCTTCTCCATCAGCAGGGCAGTTGCTGCGTGCATTGCAACGGCCGATATAAATACGGTCCTGTGATGGTGATCTTTCCGGCATCTATTGAAAACTCGCTCAGGCGTGCATGAGCGTATTCCGATTGCGCTCACGCGGCGTGGTTGTGCATCACTTCGCCTTGCTCTTCTTGAAGCCGCGATCCCGCACCATGAACGCTTCGAGCGGAGCATGTGCGGGATCAGCGTAGTGGCATCAATCGGCTCGCCGTAGTTCTGAGCATGTTGCGCGGCGTAGCGTTCCAAATCGGTCTTCAACGCAGTGGTGAGCGCAATGGTGATTTTGACTGTCTCGGCCTTGGTCGGCAGCGGCCCCAGCCGCAGCTTATTGGTTGGTGGATATATAGTTAAAACGCGGCTAAATTCAAGGAAATCAACTGTTAAGTTATTTTCATAATTTGCTTTATCAAAAAGTGAAAATCACGACTGACTCTGCCAGAGTCGCGACCGCTCGTGCAAGAGTGCGTTAGCGCACAGACGCATGCTCGACATGGGGCGTACCGTCTGAACGCAACCATTTATTCTCTGTGGCCGCAACGTGGCAGATGGAGATGCAATGTGACTTTCAGCGTCGCGCGAAACCAGGTACCTCAGCAATAGTTACTAATCAAAGAATTCCAAGGAACAGTTATGGCTCAGCATCATGCGTTGTCGGGTGAATTGATTGACATTCGTCAATATAAAAGCGATCTCAAAAACGCAACCACGAAAACGCTCTACAAATCGGACCGCCTTGAAGTGTTTCGTATGGTTCTTCTGGCAGGTAAGTCAATGCCAACGCACCAAGTTACAGGTGAAATTACCGTTCAATGCATCGAGGGAAGTATAGAGTTTTCGGCTGCGGGAACTAACCAGTTGATGCGCGAGGGAGATCTAATATGCTTGGCCGGCGGCGAGGTCCACGCACTAAAGGCAGTAGAAGATTCCTCCGTACTTGTCACCATTTTGTTGCATGGCGCGTAAGCGCCTTTCATAACTTTTTCTATCCCCATGAATATCGACATCGCAGCAACAGAACCGCTCATCTGCACGATTGGCCATTCGAATCGACCGCTGGACATATTTCTCGATCTGCTTCAAATCAATGAAATTGTCCGATTGCTGGATGTGAGAACCGTACCTCGGTCACGCCATAATCCGCAGTTCAATCAAGACGCGCTCCCGACATCATTAGACGCAGTCAAAATTTCTTATACACATCTTCCTGGTCTCGGAGGATTGCGCCATGCGAGAGCCGATTCTCCCAACGCCGGGTGGCACAATCTTTCGTTTCGAGGCTATGCAGATTACATGCAGACATCGGAGTTCGCCGAGAACGTTCAATCGGTCGCAAACTTGGCGCGTACTGAGCGTTGTGTCTTGATGTGCGCAGAAGCGGTTCCTTGGCGCTGCCATCGATCGATGATCGGGGACGCGCTTCTGGTCCGAGGCATTCGCGTCGAGGACATTATTGGGCCGAAGGGACGCAAACCACACGCGCTGACAACCTTCGCCCACGTTGATGGGACGCAAATCACCTATCCGCCGCTCACGCTTGATCGGCATGAGCAACCGTAACTTGCAACGTAAATTTTAATGAAAGTCGAGCCATGACACTCAAATTCAAAGTTGGTGATCACGTTACCTGGAATTCGGAGGCTGGGCACGTCTCCGGAAAAATTATCAAAACGCACACAAAGGACGTTGCTTACAAGGGCTATACGCATCATGCGAGCAAGGATGAACCACAATATGAAATTCAGAGTGACAAGAGCGACCACATCGCAATACACAAAGAGTCGGCGTTGCACAGGGTAAGCAATTGAATCAGCGAGTACGCAGCACATTTGAAGGATATTGTGAATAAAACGAAATATCCCACCCTTGGCATGTTGTTGGTCGCAGTACGAAAATGTCGTGCTTGCGTACCACACTTGCCGCTCGGTCCGCGTCCGATATTGCAGGTCGGCGAAGCGGCGCGCATCCTCATCGTGGGTCAAGCGCCGGGTGCTCGAGTACATGCTTCTGGGACGCCATGGGATGATCCAAGCGGAGAACGTCTGCGAAAATGGATGGGGCTGGACGTTGCGCGGTTTTATGACGAATCGCAAATTGCAATTATTCCAATGGGATATTGTTATCCTGGCCGGGGGAATGGCGGTGACTTGCCGCCGCGCCGGGAATGCGCGACCTTGTGGCTCGATCATTTATTGACGAAGTTGCCAAGAGTTGAATTGACTCTACTGATCGGTCTGCATGCGCAACGGCATTTCCTGGGCAATCGCCGCAAGCCGTCATTGACTGAAACGGTCAAGGCATGGCGCGAGTTTGTGCCTGAATATCTTCCATTGCCGCACCCTTCGGCGCGCAACACGCCATGGTTCCAGCGTAACCCTTGGTTTGAACATGAACTGTTGCCCGTGCTGCGCGAACGGATCGAGTCGCTTTCCGACCAACACGCAAAATCACCACAGAGGTCGAAATGAGAAGAGCCGTATTCTTCAACTTGACCCAGATTCAAATGCCGGTTGGCGCCGTGACATCGATCACCCATCGGATCGCCGGCATTTTCCTGGCGATCGGCATCCCGTTCTGCGTCTATCTGCTCGATCTGTCGCTGCAAGGCCCGCAAACCTATGCTTGGGTAACCGAGCTGTTCGGGCATGCGGCTCTCAAGGTTGTTGCGCTCGCCTTCATCTGGGCGCTGGCACACCATCTATTGGCTGGCGTGCGACATCTGTTGAGCGACATTGACATCGGTTCGCGCTTGCCAGCCGCGCGGCGTAGCGCGTGGAGCGTGAACCTTGGCGGGATCGCCGTGGCGCTGCTGGCTGCAGGAGCATTGTTTTGAGACGGGCCGTTTCCGGCCTGCGCGCGTGGCTGGTGCAGCGCGTGACCGCAGTCTACATGCTGATGTTCCTCGTGTTTCTGCTAGCACATTTTCTGTTTGACCGGCCTTCATCGTATCTAGCTTGGCATGCCTGGATCGTGAGCCCAGTGATCAGCATCGCCGCGTTCGTTTTCTGCGCTGCTTTGTTGGCGCACATGTGGGTCGGCCTGCGCGATGTCATTCTCGACTACGTCAAACCGCTTGCCGTTCGCGTTGGAACTCTGGCGTTGCTGGCGCTCGGCCTGATCGGACTTGGCGCATGGGTGATTCGCATCTTGTGGCAGGCGAACGGCTGACCTGCATTTCAAATACATAAGGAATTGGGAGACAAAATGAAATTTTCAATTTTTCGCTTCAATCCGGAACAAGATAAAAAGCCGTACATGCAGGACTATGAAATTGAGTTGGAAGCAACCGACCGGATGTTGCTGGACGTTATTCTGCGCATCAAGATGCAAGATGATTCGCTGACCATCAGAAAATCATGTCGTGAAGGAGTCTGCGGTTCTGACGCAATCAATATCAATGGTCGCAACGGACTAGCATGCGTCACCCGGGTATGGGATCTCAAGGAGCCCGTGGTGTTACGCCCCTTGCCGAGCTTTCCGGTGATCCGCGACCTGGTGGTGGACATGACCCAGTTCTTCAAACAATATCACTCCATCAAGCCTTATCTAATCAACGATGAACCTCCTCCGGAAAAAGAGCGCCTGCAGTCGCCGCAGGAACGCGATAAGCTCGACGGCCTGTATGAGTGCATCTTGTGCGGATGCTGTACCAGTCAATGTCCATCATCATGGTGGAACCCGGATAAATTCGTCGGGCCAGCGGGCTTGTTGCAGGCCGAACGCTTCATCGTCGACAGTCGTGATCGCGCCACGCAGGAACGTCTCGACGACTTGAACGATGTTTATCGGCTATTTCGCTGCCGCACAATCATGAACTGCACTGAAGTGTGTCCCAAGGGTCTCGCGCCATCGCGCGCGATTGAACAAATCCGGTTGATGATGGTCAAGAACTCGCTATGACGAACGCAACTGCAATTCGTGGCCACCTCTGGGTGACAGTGAAAGAAATTGCATGACATTCGTCGTGACCGAAAGCTGCATCAAGTGCAAATACACGCATTGCGTAGACGTTTGCCCGACTGATGCATTCCACGAGGGGACGAATTTCCTGGCAATCGAACCGGATGATTGCATCAATTGCATGTTGTGCGTTGTGGAATGCCCGGTTGACGCGATTTTTGCAGAAGATGACGTCCCACAAGATCAGACGCGTTTTATTGCGCTCAACCTCGAACTGGCACGCAGCTGGAAACCGATCATTAAGAGGAAGGCTGCTCCGCCCGATGCGGACGAGTGGGCCAAGATCAAGGATAAATACTACCTGTTGATGCGCTAACGGATTGTTCATTGCTTGCAACCAGCCCATACGTAAGGACGCTATGGCTTCATCGCTATCGGAGAAACATTATGTCACAGCCCGAAAAAAGATTCCCATTGGAAATTACCTCATGCGCACAATGCGGGAAAGAGGTGCCGCTGTCCGAAGCAAAGGTCGCCGAGGCCGTTGATTATGTAGCCTACTTCTGCGGGTTGCAATGTTATGCGAAGTGGGCAGCACAGGCAGAGATACCCGAACTCCCGTCTTCGAAGGCTGATGCACCGACTTTAAATCTAACGCTGACTGACACGAGCGGGAATGACACGGCCAACGAACTGAAATTAAAACATTTGGACGCAGCCCTTGATGAAGCGTTGACGGAATCGTTCCCTGCCAGCGATCCAATAGCGATCAATTTTTCTTGCGCTGTTGCGAGCAAATCAAGTCAACATGTCGCAACTACGGTGACTACACCCACGGCATGCACTACGCTACCCATGCTGAAATGAGGGCCGCGAGCTTTGAATATATCGCAGTCTTTTATAACCGAATCCGCCAGCACTCAACGCTCGGCTATCAATCACCGATCCAGTATCTCCATCGCTGGAGGGGTGATCAAAATCAGGAAAAGCTGGCAGCATAAAAATCATCTGATGGCAGACGAAATATCGAGGAAAGCTTAGTCCACTGGGTGGCGCTCCATAGCCCCAGCAATGTGGTGGCGAAAATCATCGTGATCTGGCCAATCAGCACGCCGGTCGGCACCATGCGCTACCCCTTTTGTGATTTCTCGATTCAGTCCATTTCGATGGGCCGTCAGCGCGGTACACGCGAATCAGGATCGGCCGATCGTTACGGTTCGAAGCGGCACCGAAACGGCACCGTTTTAAGCATCACAAGTTTGGGGGCGCCGTGAGTATGAGCAAACCTGCTCCGGCGAAAGTCGGCTAAGAGGGGAGTACAGCGATGAATATTTACGTTCAGCGCTGATCGTTTAATGGTTCGACGGTTCGAGCAGAGCGGGTGCCTTTGCGCGAAAGGATCTGCGACATTCGATGTCGTAGCGAGTTCGGACGTGTGAGGGCAGTTGCTAGGTGCTCTGCGGCGCGCGTGGCACATGCAGACAAACCGACTGACGGTGACGCGTAGCGACCTTGGTCGCTGTACAACGCAATACATCGTCAGCGGTCATGATTTAGCGAAAGATCAATAGTGCGTTACCTAACAGACGGCGCGGGCCCTGCGGGTGCACAGTGATGGTCGGAGGCATAGCCTGACGGATGCTCCTGGCCCGGCCAGGTAGTCTCTGAGACGCGAAGGAGAACCTGTGGAACTCAAGAACAAGATCATCCTTGCTGCTGGCGTCCTGCTCATCGTCAGCGCGAGCGCAGCCGGCGTGATCTACGCGTATTGGGACAAAGCAGTGCCGCTGGCCGGCATGGCGATCAATTTCGTGCGGACGTTGAACGCTCCGACTGGCACAACGACTACAGAAGAGGCGGCGGCGTCGACGAGTGCAGAGGTCCAGATGAATGCGTCGACAGCGGCGTCCCTGCCGGCGGTAAGCGCCGATGACTGGCCGAGTTACAACAAAACGCTCACGTCGGAACGCAACTCGCCGCTCAATCAGCTCACCACGGCCAACATTGGCCGGCTAGACGTTCTCTGCACCTATGATACTCGGCAATACACCGCCTTCGAACCCGGCTTGATCGTTGTCAATGGTTCCATGATCGGAACCACTGAACACGACATTTTCTCGCTGGATCCTGCGACCTGCCGCGAGAACTGGCGGACGCACGAGGATTACATTCCGGCCAGCGTCCTGGCGGTCAACCGCGGCGCCGCCTACCTGGACGGCCTGCTGTTTCGCGGCACCGAGGACGGGCGTGTGCTGGCGTACGACTTCAAGACCGGCAAACGGGTCTGGGAAACGACCATCGCGAACCCGAAGCTCGGCGAGTCGACACCTGACGCGCCGATCGCGTGGAACGGACTGGTCTTCATCGGCAATGCCGGCGGAGACAACAAGGGCGTGAAAGGGCGCATGTATGCGCTCGAGGCGAAGACCGGCAAGATTGTCTGGGAGTTCTATCTGGTCCCGAAGACGGAGGGCGACCTGACCCGCGGTCCGCAAGGCGCGACGCCGCTCGAACTGACAACTTGGCGAAACGCCTCGGGCATTCCAATCACCGGTGGAGCTACGTGGACCTCCTACACGCTAGACCCGACCACTGGGGAGTTGTACATCCCTGGCGGTAATCCCGCGCCCGACTTCGCAAGCGGTCCGCGCGAGGGCGGGAATCTGTATTCCGGCTCGGTCGTCGTCCTCGATGCCAAATCCGGAGCCTATAAGAACCATTTCAAGCTCGTACCCAAGGACTGGCACGACTGGGACGTATCCACCGCGCCTGCCTTGATACGTACTCGAGGTGGCAAGAGACTGCTGTCGGTCGCACCCAAAGATGGCCACCTCTATGGCTTTGATCTGGCCACCAATGCTCTGCTGTACCGCACGCCGGTTACTCGCGTCGAGAACGTGGACGCAACTTTTGCGGTCGGGAAGCCCGTCCATTTCTGCCCGGGCACGGTGGGCGGAGCGGAATGGAATGGTCCCGCCTACGACCCGGCGACCAATCTCATCCTGATCGGAGAAGTCGATTGGTGCGCCACGGTGACGCTGCAGAAGGACGAAGAGATTCAGAAGGTGACCCCCGGCCAGCCACGGTCCGCAATGGCGACGCACAATCCTTATGACACCTATGGCAAACCCGACTCGTTCGGGCAGTGGGCGGGATGGGTCTACGCAGTCGACGCTGACACCGGCGTGTGGAAGTGGCGGCTGAAGTCGAATTACCCGATCCTGAGTGGCATGACCCCCACCGCTGGAGGGCTCGTCTTCTTCGGCGACATGGGCGGAAATTTTTATGCGCTGAATGCCGCCACTGGCCAACGGCTATGGGGGCAGAAAATTGGCGGCGCGATCGGCGGGGGAGTCATCACCTACACTGCGAACGGCGACCAGAAGGTCGCGGTCGCAGTAGGCTTCACTTCCATTCTTTGGCCGACTGAAGTTGTGACCGGGAAAATCGTCATTTTGGGGCTCGGGGGCGCTCGTCAGTGAGCACGCATGATCCTCTTGAGGGAGCGCTCAGCGCCGCCGACGACCGCGTCCGTTTGAACCATTGGCTGCCGCCGCAGGCCGGCGTCGTGCCGAAGGTTCGGTTCGGCCGGCATTGGGTCAATGTCCTCTGGGCTTTGCCGCTGATTTTCGTGCTGCTCGTGATCGGCGTGGCCGTATCTCAAGCCTTGCGACAAGTCCCGGTTGTGCAGGAATTCCTGATGCGCTACCCAGGCATTCCGACCTCCGCGCTGCCGGTCACGACCGGGTTCCCAGGCTGGTTGAGATTGCAGCATTTCCTCAACCTGTTTTTCATGGCCTTCATCATCCGTGCCGGAGTGCAGATTCTTGCCGACCATCCGCGGCTCTACTGGAAGCGCGACTGCACGCCCGGGACCGAATGGTTTCGCTTCCAGACCGCAGTGCCGACCGGCCGGATCTGGACGGCGAAGGACGACTCGGTCACCTTGCCTTCCTGGCTCGGTATTCCTGGCATCCGCCACTCGATCGGCTTGGCGCGCTGGTGGCACTTCTCGGTGACGCTACTCTGGATGATCAACGGCATCGTCTACTACGTTCTTCTGTTCGCCACCGGCCAGTGGCTGCGCATCGTCCCGACGACATGGGACGTCTTTCCGAACGCCGTCTCGACGGCGCTGCAATACCTCTCGCTCACGTTTCCTGTCGACGAGAGCTGGACGCGCTACAACGGCATGCAGCAGCTTGCCTACTTCATCACCGTCTTTATTGCCGCGCCTACATCGATCATCACCGGCTTGATGCAAAGCCCGGCGATCTCGAACCGGCTCGGCTGGTTCGGCCGGGTGCTGAACCGGCAAAAGGCCCGCTCGATCCATTTCATCGCGCTCTGGTGGTTCTTGCTCTTCATCCTAGCCCATGTGACGCTCGTCTTCGTTACCGACGCTCGCGTCAACCTCAACATGATGTGGGCGGGGGTGCACGACAACTCCTGGAGTGGCTTTGCGATCTTCGTCCCGGCCATTTTGCTGGTGGCAGTCGCTTGGTGGTGGACCTCGCCGTTCACCTTGCGCCATGCGCGACTGGTGCAAAGAATCGGTGAATTCATGAGCCGGCCGTTCGGTGCGGCGACCCAGTCGTGGGACGCGAAGAGCCAACTCACCGAGCAAGACATCTCGCCTCACTTCTGGCCCAACGGCACGATGCCGAAGTCGGCCGAGTTCGATGCGCTCGTCGCAACCGACTTTGCCGGCTACCGGCTGCGGGTCGGCGGCCTGGTCGAGAACCCGGTCGAGCTATCGCTCGCCGAGCTGAAGGCGATGCCAAAGCAGGAGCAGATCACGACGCACTTCTGCATCCAGGGCTGGTCGGGCGTCGCCAAGTGGGGCGGCGTGCCAGTGCGCGACATCCTCGACCTCGTCAAGCCGACGGCCGAGGCACGCTATGTTGTGCTCTACTCGCTCGCCGACGGTGGCGACGGCGGCCGCTACTACGACACCCACAGCCTGGCCAACATGCGCCACGCGCTGACGATCCTCGCCTACGAGATGAATGGCGCACCTGTCAGCGTGCTGCACGGCGCGCCGCTGCGCCTGCGCTGCGAGAACGAGGTCGGCTTCAAGATGGTCAAGTGGATCGCAGCCATCGAGCTCGTGCACGACTATGCCGATCTGGGAGCGGGCGAGGGCGGCTACAACGAGGATCACGAGTTCTACGGTTACCGGGTGCCGATCTGATGGGTGTTCGAGGAGATGCTCTCCGGACCCGGCAGACGCGATCCTGAACGGTCGAACCCATGTAGCGCGGGCTATCGCTGGCGTACGTCGTGTTCGGCCATCGGCGACCCCATCTACGGCTCGGCGAACGGGTAGGTGATTCGCTCGTCCTGGACGCGGGCAAACGGAGTCAGCTTGTGCGGCTGCAGGCGGTTCGGACTGACGATCTCGCATGTGGCGATTCCGTGCACGAGCAAGGCGTCGGCGATCAGCGAGCGGTGGCCGCGCCAGGGTACCGCTTCGGCGCACATCAGCGCGACGCGGTCATTTCGGGCGAGCTCGATGACACTCGCGAGGTTCGCGGCGAAATCGGTCGTCTGCATGTAGTCGGCATAACCACGAAACGACGGGTTGCGCTAGGAGGCGTTGGGCGAGTCCGGTGTCGTCGGCCGAAAGCCGCCGAGGCCGCTTGCGTGGGCGTACCCGATGTTCGCGGCGGCCAGCGGCGCCGGCAAGGCATCCTTGTTGAACTGTGGGTTGTGGCGCGAGCGCGGCACGGTGCGAACATCGACCAATTGCGTGACGCCGTGGGCGACGAGCAACTCAATGAACGCCCCGATGGGCCGGGTCGAGTGGCCGACGGTCAGCACGCTGCAGCGGTTTTCATCGTCGTCCAACGATCGTTGAGGCGAAGCGACGGCCCGCGACAACGCCGCGGTCGGAGCAGCGCGTCGACGGCGCGGAGGTTCAGTCGGCAACGAGTTGGCGAACGCTACGGCGCAACACAGGCAGTAGTTCATCATCGAACCAGGGATTGGCCATGAACCAGGCGACGTTGCGCGGCGAAGGATGCGGCAGCGGAATGATCCCGGGCGCGTGCGCACGCCAGCCTCGCGTCGTCGCCGTCACCGATACATGACCTTTATCGCGCAGGAAGTGGGTTTGCGCATATTGGCCGACGAGCAAGGTGAGCTCGATGCGCGGCAGCTTGGCAAGCAGGCGGTCCAGCCACAATTCAGCGCATTCGCGCCGTGGCGGCAGATCGCCGCTCGCAGCCCGCCCCGGGTAGCAGTAACCCATCGGCAAGATCGCGATGCGCGTCTTGTTATAGAAAGTCTCGGCATCGATGCCCATCCAATCGCGCAGGCGCTTGCCGCTCCGGTCGTCCCACGGTACGCCGCTGACATGCACCTTTGCGCCGGGCGCTTGTCCGACGACGAGAATTCGCGCCGCCGCACCGGCCTGCACGACCGGGCGCGGCCCGAGCGGAAGACGCGCGTCGCACGTGCGGCACGCGCGCACGGCAGTGAGCAGGCCCTCCAGCGTCCGGCGAAGTCTTGACGATCTCGTTTGAGTGCGATTTCACAAATGACGGTCGTGACTTGATTGGCACCGCGTCCCTCAGGGGGCTCATGTGCGCGCAGGTTAACGCGAATGAGTATAGTCGAACCTTCCGTCCGACCATCTCACGTCGACGGCAAAAACCTCGCGAACGTGTCCGAGTTCGGGGTCGAGTGACACGCTGACAGCCGAGATGATCAAGCATTGCGACCTGATCGCAATCGCAATCGCTTCGGAATCGGAATCGGAATCGGAATCGGAATCGGAACAGGCTCGTTGTGCCGGACATGTCTCGGGTATGTGGTTTGCTGGTGCAGTGCAGCGCGCTAAGGTGCCGTAGTGCCCCTAGCAGGTCAATGATCGCCGTATTCAATTAAGCACAGCACCCGATTGTGTGCGGCAGCGCACAGACGCGCGATCCGCGTCACGCGTAAGATCTTTAAAAGAATGGTGGCGCTGAGCAGTTCCAGCTTCTCTATTTGTCGCTCGCAACCGTCGAGATGAGGTGACTGTGTCCGAAACCGTAACGCCGGTCGGACGAACTCAGGTGAGAGTGAACATTCTCTGGCGATCAAGGAAGGTTATCCCATGCGTACTCCCGCGAGCATCTACAAGCATCCCATCCACGGGATGCTGGTTGTCTTTCCAATCGGACTTTGGATCTTTTCCCTTGCCTGCGATTTGATCCGTCTGGCCGGCGCCTCTTCAGAGATCTGGACCAACGTCGCGTTCATTGCCATGGTCGGCGGCTTGATCGGCGCGCTCTGCGCGGCTGTACCTGGAGCTATCGACCTGCTCTACTACAAGGGGGGCGCTCCGCCGGTCAAGAAAATCGCCTTGACCCACATGGCAATCAATCTCACCGCAGTCGTGCTCTACGCGATAAACATCTGGCTGCGCGCCAGCGGTCCCACCCCAATGGACGCAGGCATGAGCACTCCCGTGCTGCTTTCGATTGTCGGCGTAGCACTTATCGCCGTATCGGGCTGGCTCGGTGGCCAGATGGTGCATGTCTATGGCGTAGGCGTCGAAGGTCACGAATAGCGGACGCCTCGGATCCACCCCCCATTTGCCGTCTTGACCAATAGATGCGCTTGGTGATCGAACGGTGCATGCGGTGGCAATTGGCTGGAAAGTGAAAGTACATCTACCTCGAAGGAGAGATGAATATGGCTACTAAGAATGAAGCGTTCGACACGATCCCCGTTGGCACAAAAGTGTCATGGCACTACCGCAGCGCCATCGGCCATGGCACGGTTACTGGCGTGTCCAAGATGGGCACCAACCCAGACAACACGATGTACAGCGTGCGCGAGACTGACCACCACCCGGGCGAACCCGCCATCGTGCACCACTCAGGCAAGGCGCTCACGCGCGCATGAGTGGCACCTGCGCGTACTCCACTCATCTTTCGCCTCGGGAAAATCATATGACCGATACAAAGAACGAACCTAGCGGACCTGACCTCGTCAAAGGCGTTTCACTTTCGCGAATCGCCGACGGCGCGATGCTCTTGGGCCATGCGCACAATGAACCTGTTTTGCTCGCGCGGCGCGGAGTCGAGCTGTTTGCCATCGGCGCCATTTGCACGCATTACGGCGCCCCGCTCGCCGACGGGCTGCTCGTCGGCGACACGGTTCGGTGCCCTTGGCATCATGCCTGTTTCAGCCTGCGCACCGGCGCGACACTGCGCCCCCCAGCGCTCGACCCGGTCTCTTGCTGGAACGTCGAGCAGAGAGACGGCAGCGTCTATGTCGGCGAGAAGCTCGCCCGTGCAGAACCCCAACGAATTCCGCTGAAGGAAGACAAGCCGCACGCGGTGATCATCCTCGGCGCCGGCGCCGCAGGCAACGAGGCGGCCGAGACGCTGCGTCGCGAAGGCTATGGCGGCCGCATCACCATGCTGAGCGCCGATGCGTCGGTCCCCTGTGATCGGCCCAACCTTTCGAAAGGATTCCTGGCGGGCACGGCGCCCGCAGAGTCGAATTCGCTGCGATCTCGGGCGTTTTACATCGACCACGACATCGACTTGAAACTGAACGCGCCCGTTGCCAGCCTCGACGCGAAGAGCCGACATGTGCAGCTCGCGGACGGCAGCCGCCACGGCTATGACGCGCTGCTGCTCGCCACCGGTGCCGAGCCGATAAAGCTCGACGTACCGGGTGCCACTCTGGGCCATGTCCACTACTTGCGCACGCTCGCCGACAGCCGTGCGCTCGTCGCCAAGGCTTTGACTTCACATCGAGCGGTGGTGATCGGGGCAAGCTTCATCGGCCTCGAAGTGGCGGCATCGCTGCGCGCACGCAATGTCGACGTGCACGTGGTCGCGCCGGACGCTGTTCCCATGGAGAAAATCCTCGGCGCGGATGTCGGGAATTTCATTCGCAAGCTCCACGAGCAACACGGCGTGACGTTTCATCTCGGCACCACAGCCGTTTCGATCGACGCGCAAAGCGTCCGATTGAAGAATGGAGAAACTCTCCAAGCCGATCTTGTCGTCATCGGGATCGGTGTACGACCGCTTGTCGAATTGGCCGAACAGGCGGGGCTCGCCGTCGATCGTGGCGTCACGGTCGACGAATACCTCGAGACGAGCGTCCCCGGCATCTTCGCGGCCGGCGACATTGCTCGCTGGCCGGACCGACTCACGGGGGAGCGTATCCGCGTCGAACACTGGGTGCTGGCCGAACGCCAGGGGCAGACCGCCGCGCGCAACATGCTCGGTCGGCGCGAGCGGTTCGACGCTGTGCCATTTTTCTGGACCGAGCAATACGATTTCGGCCTCGCGTATGTGGGTCATGCCGAGCGCTGGGACCAGGCCGAAATCGACGGGCAACTCGACCTTGGAACGCGAAACTGCAAGGTCACGTATCGCCACGGTGGCAAGAAGCTCGCCGTGGCCATCGTCAATCGCGATCTCGAGGGATTGCGGGAAGAAGTCGAGCTCGAGCGGACGATGACCGCCGAAGAATGACCAGGACACCCATCATGACTGCAAAATTCAAGGTTGGAGATCACGTCACCTGGAACTCGGAGGCCGGCCATGTCAGCGGCAAGATCATCAAGGTTCATACAAGAGACAGCGATTACAAGGGCTATACCCATCACGCGACAGTCGATGATCCGCAGTATGAAATCAAGAGCGACAAGACCGATCACGTCGCGATTCACAAAGGCGGCGCGCTGAAGAAGACGCATGCCTGACAAGAAGCGCATTCTGACGGAGATCAGACCGACGGCGCCGTTGCACCTCGGCCGTTACGCGGGCGCTCTCGAAAACTGGCTCGAGTTGCAGGACACCTACGACTGCTACTTCCTGATCGCTGACTACTAAGTCTCGGACCATGCGGGAGATCTCCCACGCGTGCGTAACGCTGTCTGGGAAATAGCGGTCGACTGGCTGGCGGCTGGGCTCGATCCCTAACCTGCCAGCTTCGTCATCGAAAGCGGCGTGCCTGAGCACGCGGAATTGACAACGTGGCTGGCGTGGTTCCTTCCCGTCGGTATGCTCGAACGCAACCCAACACTGAGGACCGAGATGAAGGCGATCGTGGCTCCCGAAGACGCGACTACGAAAGAGAAATCGGTTCCGGTCGCTTTCTACATTTATCCTGTGATGCAGGTCGCGAACATCCTCCTGTCACGTGCGCATCTCGTGCCGGTCGGCGCAGACCAGTTGCCGCACGTCGAGCTGGCTCGGGAAACGGCGCGCCGCTTCAACCGCGATTTCAAGCCGATCTTCCCGGAGCCCGAAGCGCTCGTCGGCCGGGTGCCGCGTCTCTTGGGCACCGACGGCAACGCGAAGATGAGCAAGTCGCGCGGCAACACGATCGACCTGAGGGACGGCGCCGACGTTGTGGCGAAGAAGGTGCGTGCCATGTACGCCGGCCCGCCGCGCGGTGCCAGGGAGCCGGGCGAAGTCGAGCCGAATCCGGTCTTCGACTATTTCGATGCCTTGGACAACGACGTTGCCGAGGTGAGCGACCTGAAGGAGCGCTATGCACGTCACGGCGTGAGCAACGCCGAGTTGAAGGATCGGCTGACACGCGTGCTAAACGAGTTGCTCGAGCCGATGCGGCGACGGCGAGCGCAGTTCGCAGGCAACATGGCGCGGGTGCGCGAAGCGCTTGAGCACGGCGCAGAGCGCTCGCGCGCGATCGCCAGGCAAACGATGGAGAAGGTCCACGATGCGCTCGACCTCGACTATCTGCGGAAGTACAGATGACGCCGCCCTCCGATCAGAGGTATTCCGACGCTCCGGGCAGCCACTCGGGCCGAGAGCATCCGGGCGCGGGCGTCGGAGTGGACACGCCGGTTCGATCGCCTCGCCCCGTTTTTCTCGACCTGATGAGGATTCAAATGCCGGTCGGTGCGCTGACCTCGATCTGACATCGGATCAGCGGCGTCGTTCTTGCGGCAAACGTTCCGGCAGCCGTCTATCTGCTCGGCCTTTCGCTGCGCGACGAAGCCGGCTTCGCTCAGGTGACGGCGTTGTTCGGGAATTTCGCCTTCAAGGCCGCGGTGGTCATCGCGGTCTGGGCGCCCGCCCACCACGTGTTCGGCGGCGTGCGCCACCTGCTGAGCGATTTCGATATCGGTTCGCCGATGTGGGTGGCGCCTCGCAGTGCCTGGTTCGTGAACCTGGCCGGCGTCGCCGCATCACTTCGCCGTGATCTTCTTGAAGCCGCGGTCCCGCGCCATGAACGCTTCGAGCATGTGCGGGATCAGCGTCGTGGCATCAATCGGCTCGCCGTAGGTCTGAGCATGTTGCGCGGCGTAGCGTTCCAAGTCGGTCTTCAACGCGGTAGTGAGCGCAATGGTGATTTTGACTGTCTCAGACTTGGTCGGCAGCGGCCCCAGCCGCAGCTTGGTGGTGGTCGTACTCATTGCGACGATCCCCTCTGAAAGAACAGCGGCTGGTACGGCCGTAGGATCAGATCCTTGTTCACCATGACCCGCATCGGAAAGCCAGGGCGGATAGTAAGCGTCGGCTGGATGCTCACATTGCGTTTGGTGATCTCCTGACCGACCTGGTTCACAGTGTCCTGCCCGCTCTGGCGCGTGGCAATGATGATTTTGCTATCGCTGCCGGTGCGATCAGGTGCAGCCAGTTCGGCACCCACGCCGAGCAGCGTGGACAACGCCGCACCGGCGAGGATGCGATCCCAATGCCAGTCGACGCCATCTTCCAGTCCGGCATAACCGGCGGGGTCGATGCCGGGCAGGCGGTCGAGCGAAATGGATGAAGTGTCGGGCAGGATCAACCGCGTCCACACAAGTAACACGCGCCGCTGACCGAATGACACCTGGCTGTCGTAGCGGCCGATCAGGCGCGAACCCTGCGGAATCAGCAGGAAGCGACCCGTGGCTGTGTCGTAGACCGCCTCGGTGACGTTGGCGATGACCTGCCCCGGCAGGTCGGAATTGATGCCCGTTACCAGCGCTGCCGGAATGATGGTGCCCGCCATCACTTGGTAGGGAGAGGTTGGCAATTGCAAGCTGGCCGGATTGCGGGTGGCGGTGTCGCCGCCATTGGCGACAAACGCCTGCTTCTGATCCTGGCGGTTTTGCACCGCCGTCGGGTCGGTCGGCTGCGCCGCAGCGACCGCAGGGGCCATTGGATTGAATGGCTGGTTGCCCGATACCGGCTCGGGCATGGCCGAATTCGCAGTAGGCGACGGCGCTGCTTTCACCGCACCGCTGCGAAAGAAAACCCCCGAATGTGCCGCCTCATCGGCATCACCTGGCTGCGCAATGCGTCCAGCCTGCGCGGGCGCTCCCGCATTACGCTGTGCCACTATTGCCGGACCCAAGTCGCCCGGCAAGGGTTCACCCAAAACGGGCACCGGCTTGGCAGCCACCGGCACCTTGGAATAGTCCTTGGGCAACTGGTCGAGGTTCTCGGCATGCGAGACACGGTCTACGTTGTACAGCTCGGCGGCCGCGTTGCGCTCGCGTTTGTGCGATTGCAGCGACCACAGTGTGCCGCCCAACACGACCGCGCCCAGCGTTCCCGCAAGGACGGCCAGCATGCGCCGGTTCAGTCGCGTGACCGGGCGCGGCGAAGCGCGCAGAGCCATGGTGTCCGGGTCGGCCTTGTTCGACCCAGTTGGTGGTGGCGTGGCGGGCGTGCTCATGCTCAATGCCTCCGTGCCATGCTGCTCACGCCATCGGTGCGCTCAATGCGAACAACGGCGGCCTTGTCAGCGCCCAGCCGCAATTCGGCAGCACCGAACAACCGATCCACCACGTAGTACGGCGAGCGGAAGCGGTAGTTCACGAGCTGGCCATCACCCTGCGCTCCGATCACGAACAGCGGCGGCAACTCGCCCTGCGCGATGCCGGCGGGGAACTGGATGTAGACCCGCTCGCCGTCGTCGAAGGCGCGCAGCGGTTTCCATGGCGGCGTGTCGCCCGTGATGGCGTAGCGAAATTTGATCTGCTCCAGCGACAAGCCCGAATCCACCGGCGCTGCCGTCTGAGCTTGCTGCGCTTGCTTTTGCAAGGCCAGCAACCGGTCTTTCGGATAGTCCCACGATGCCGAGGCCATCCACGCCTGCGGCGTCGAAGACAGTTCAAGCAGGTAGGTGCGGCGATTGGTGGTGATGACTAGGTTCGTCTTCAACCCGATGCGCGTTGGTTTCACAAGGATGTTCACACGCAGGCTGGCGCCCGCGCCGCTGGCCGTGTCGCCGACGATCCAGCGCACGGTGTCACCGGCCGAGACCGTCACCAGTTCTTCGCCCTGCTGCAAGGCGATGACGGTGACACGACCCGGACTGGTGTAGACCTGATACAGCGCGCCGTCCGCATAAGGCCAGACCTGGATGGCGTTGATGTAACCCTCGCGGCTCGGTGCCACGCGCGCTTCGGCATTGGCGCGCGCCACGCGCGTTTTCTCATCGGGTGATTCAGTTGCCGATTTGTCCTCGGGTGCGTTCCGCAAGGACTTCAACTGCTCGGGCAGCGGCAGCGGTTTTGGCACCTCGACTATCTCGATGGGTTTGGGCGGTTCGGCCAAAACGTGTGCCGCGACAGATTCATCCAGCGTGATGTCAGGGGGCGGCTGTCCATGCGTGGCGCAGCCGGTGACGGTTGCCAAGGTAGCACTCAGGATTAACGGCAAAGCGACAATGCGGATTTGTGTTTTCATGGTTTCTTCACTCCTTCAGTTGCGTCGAGTTCACGGCTCCAGGACAGGCCGTTGACATAGATTCCCAGCGGGTTTTTGCGCAGGCGTTCTTCGGTGCGTGGCGGCTGCAACACCACGGACAACATGGCGGTCCAGCGCTCGGTGCCCGAGGGCGAACCGTTCGCATAGTTGCGCTCGATCCAGCGCACCTGGAACGAGGATTCGCTGGCGCGAACCACACTGGTGATCTCCACCGCCGTCGAGGTCTGGCCGATGCGCGCGAATGGATCGTTGGTGCGTGCGTAGTCGTTCAGCGTGGCCGCACCCTTGTCCGTCGTGTAGTCGTAGGCTTCGAGCCAGTTTTGGCGGACGACGATCGGATCGATCGACAGCGAGCGCACGTCGGTGACGAAGCGCGCCAGGTGGTAGGCGATCTGCGCGTCGTTCGGCTTGTACGGCGTGGCCGCTTCGCCGACCGCGCGCACCTGGCCACCGGCGGCCACCTCCACCACATACGGCGTGACGATGGATTGCGCCGAGCGCCACACCAGACCGCCCGCCATCAGCAATGCCAGCGACAGACAGCCGAAGGCCATCAGCCGCCAGTTCTTCGCCTGCACGCGGGCGCTGCCGATACGCTGATCCCAGACCTGCGCTGCGGCTTGGTAGGGGGTGACAGGCTCGGGCGTTTCCGAGTAGCGCACCTGGGGTCGTTTGAATAGCATGAATTTATCTCCTCAAGGGTTACGTCAAGTGCTGGATTCATCGCGCAGACTCGGGCTGGCGCCGCTGCCACCGTGGTCGCCCGAGCGCAACGTATGCGCCGCCGTCGAGACCGCACTGCTTGCCTGCTGTTTGCGCCGCATTTGTTTGGCCCAAGCGGGCTCGCCCGCAGGGGGCTTGGCGTCAGTCGATTCGGCTGATTCGGGTGCGCCGGCTGCCGCCGCAGGCGCAGCAGCCTCCGCGACGAAATTCGCTACGCGGTCCTTGACCGCTTTCGCACCGGCTGCGACGCGCTGGCCGACAGCACCGGCACCGCTCTTGGCCACATTGGCGAGGCCCGCGCCGGCAGCACGAACACCGCTACCACCCGATGCCGCAGCACCGGCCTGGTAAGCGGATTTCGCACCGCTTGCCATTGAGCTGGTTGCACGTCCGGCCGATGCAGCGCCGCCGATGGCCGCGCGCGCGGCACCCGGCGCCATGCGCGCACCCGCCGCGACCGCTGCGCCACCTGATGCGATAGCGGCACCACCGGCTACCGCCAAGCCAGCGACACCCAGCGCCGTTCCGGCAGCAGCGCCAGCGCCGAGCTGTGGTGCGCCCGACACCAGACCGGTCGCAATCCCCGGCCCGAAGATTCCCAGTCCCAGCATCGCCAGCGAGGCCAGCATGATGGTCAGCGCCAGGTCGATGGATGGCTCGGTGCCGGGCGGCACCTGAAACTGCGCAAACAGTCCCGTGCCAATGCCCACAATGACCGCCAGCACCAGCACCTTGATGCCCGACGACACCACGTTGCCCAATACGCGCTCGGCCAGAAATGCCGTCTTGTTCCATAGCGCAAACGGCACCAGCACGAAGCCCGCGAGTGTCGTCAGTTTGAATTCGATCAGCGTAACGAAGAGCTGCACCGCCAACACGAAGAAGCTGATGATCACTACCAGCCAGGCGAGGAACAACACCGAGATGACATCGAGGTGCGCGAACACTTCCGGGAAGCCGGTCATGTCGCTGATCTGCGCCATGATGGGCCGTGCCGCATCGACGCCGACTTTGGCTAGTACACCCGGTCGTAGAAACTGCGCTTGCGTCAGCGTGGAACCCGACGCCACCAGCCCGAGACCGGCAAAGGAGCGGAACAGAATGCCCGCCAGATTGTTGAAATTGCCGATGATGAAAGCGAAGGCACCGACGTATAGCGTTTTCTTGATCAGCTTGCCGATGACCTCTTCGCCGCCCATGGCCCAGAACAGTCCGGCCAGTGTCATGTCGATCACCACCAGCGTGGCGGTGAGAAACGCTACCTCACCATGCAGTAACCCGAAACCCGAGTCGATGTAGCGCGAGAAAACATCGAGGAAGTGGTCGATGACCTGTCAAACAGCGTTCAATATTTACCACCTGTCAGCGTCCAAATTTTTCCACTTTATCGGCTTGTTCAGAACGATTTTTGCTGTGCTTAAATCGGT
>NZ_JBEONQ010000049.1:0-28841 GCF_040544445.1 Undibacterium sp. GrIS 1.8
CCGTGAAAGAGGTAGTTGTCACGACGTAAGCGGGTGTAGGCTAACCAGGGTAGCAACACCATCTCGTAATAGACATTGCCGCCATCGGCTTTGACTAGGCGAAACTCGAACACATATCCATTAAAAAACCGTTGACTGCCATCTTCTCGGATGAGCTCTACCGTGACCATCTTGCCTTGGATGTCTTTGAGCGCAATGGTGGCGTCATTGGAAATGACTTCGACGGTATATTTAAAATCGCGTGAGACCGCTTCTGTTGCCTCTAGCCGATTGACGACCATGAGCGCCTTGGGGCCATCGTTTTTAGGAAAGGAGAGACGCAGGAGGCGATTGGTTTGACGACTTCCGAAGATCGTGTTGAGAGCGGCGTCTAAGGTGGGAGTCATCAGGGACTTTCTGAGCTTGGTTTAACGATGGTCAGTATCGGGGCGGGGCGAGCGGCGAACAATTAACAATGAGTTAACTACTTCGATTTAATTGACAAATAAATAAGTTATTATTTTAATACTTAATTATTTATTTGTCTATCGTTTGTTGGTGTAACTAGTTTTATTTTGCGAACTTGAACAGGATATCTAACAATGTGCATCTGCTAATGCTTCTACTTAACAATGTTTGCTTCTTTTACTTACTGACTATTTGCATAGAATCATCAGATCACATATCAAAATCAGGGTATCCTCCCCTTTAACAATAGTTACTGATTTAAAAACACATCATGAAATTAATATTACAGATTAACGCTTTACCGCCGGAAAACTTACCACCAGACGAGCATAGATTTCCTCGTCGAAAGTAAACGACATAGGCAACCCTGATCATGAATAGTTTGTGGGCTAAGTCAACAATGATGATTGCGACATTTTAGCTAGTTGGTGCCTGATACAGAGCGCCGAGACGCCGAAGCAAGATCCGAATTTATATAGTTTATTGGCACGAAAACCATATAAAAATTACTAGAATTACTTATAAGTCGCGGCTGACGATACATTGACATGTATCGTCAACAACTTAAATAACTTGGAATTTACATTAAAATCCAATTGCGTTTTTGAAATAGGGTGTTGTCCCTGGGGCACCAGCGTACATGTCGGTAACAACAGTGCCCGTAGAATCAAAATATACCCAAATAAAGTAACTTAATGCAAGACTACCAGGGATACGTGCGGTCCATGCATAGCCAACATATTGACCAATGCGCACAGTCTGTTCAGAAGAGTTTTTGCAACCAATGGCTTGCTTAACTTGGGGCAAGGTCATTCCAACAGCGATCGCGCTAAATTTTGCAGAAGTAAAATTAGACGAATCACAAACGTTAGCGGGATCACTTGTGTTACCACCACCTACCGGAGCACCACCAAAGGTATAACGCACAAGCGGAATAGTCACCCCATTAGGCATCACCATCGTCGCGGTAGTCGGACTTGAAAAAGTAATTGACACATAGCCAGCATTGGCGTTGGCCGTGTTCGCAGATTTATAGGCGCCACTCAATGTTTGACCACCGCCATATTGTTGCCATTGACCTTGATACATCGTATCACTCACCATTTTCGTTGGACCAGAGGCATACCAAGTTGCACGACCAGTATCGTCATACATGTAACCTGCCATAAACATCTGGCCATTCTGCACTTCAATGGTAAATCCGCGCCCACCCTCTGCTGGACTCCACCACCAGCCGCTTTCTGGCGTTGCATGAGCAGTTCCGGCAAAGGCAATCAATGCAGCGGAGAGAATAATTTTTTGGAGGACGCGGATGAAAAGGGGCATTGGCATATCAAACCTTAATTAAATATAAATATAAATATTATCATATTTATATTTAATTAAGTAAAAAGTAATTATCCTGAACAACTGGTGTCGCAAAACCGTTGTAGTTCGCACCCTTCATTTTCCATTCTCTGAACTCCAATCGCAGTATTGCCGAGCTCCAAGCATATATAACGAAAAGATTACTATTTGTTTTGAGGCATACCTTTATGTTTTATGTAACGGACGTTGTAATCAATGAGTAGATCATTAAAGTTTATTTCAAAGGTAGTTTGTTTAATGTCTTACTTTTGTTATCACTATTATCCCACGCTTTATTACCCTCATCTACCGAGCTAAAAACTATAGAAACATCTGATATGAAGCCGATGGTCTAAAAATAAGCATTAGCGAGCGGGAATCTAATCGGGAGTCAAAACACAAACTGGTAGCCAAAAATTGAATGTGCAATCAATAGAGCAGTCACCTTGAAAATCACGCATAGTCTAGTGCTTTTTTACACTCGAAAGGGTTGCAATATGCTCGAAGCATCCCGAAAAAACTAATAATTTGTTATAAAAAACAAAGAAAAAAGGCGTCATATTTAAATGGTTTACGCTAAAAGACAATAAAAAAATCATTAATCTAAAAAAGCGGTGACTCACATATCAATACCACTAAAGGTTACGTGAAAAGAGCATGATCAATGCAACTTATGACAAAAACCGTGTAGGCAAGACAGATAGCCTAAGTTTTAGAAAGCTTTGTAAGCTTAGAAAATAAAAAAACGGCTTACATCAATTGGTGTAAGCCGTTTTTTCTTAAAACGAATTTTGGGGTGATCGATGGGGCTCGAACCCACGACAACAGGAATCACAATCCTGGACTCTACCAACTGAGCTACGACCACCACTGAGACTTCCAAGAGGATTACCCCAAGTAAGTAAGAGCGAGAGCATAAGATATTTTTTCCGATATGGCAAATTCTTTTAACCGCTTAGTAATACGGCAATTGTCTGTGCTTATAAAAAAGCCTGCGCTAAATTAGCGCAGGCGAAACTCACTTTAGCAGTGAGGGGAAGTAAGGCGCATTGCATTGCAACACAGTCCCTCTAATATATCCTTAGCAATTTTTAGAGAAATGGCTTATTACAAATTATTACCAATTGTATTTGACGGATACATGAGTAGTTGAAGAGAAGCTCTACGATCACGACTACATCTTGCTTTGCGCGGCATTCAATGCTCGTGCTTTTGCCTTTACCTCAATCACTTCACGTTTTTTATCTTTGCCTTCTACGATGATCGTCAATGGGATGATATCGCCCTCTTTAATCTGTGCCTTTAAGTCCATCAACATTACATGAAAACCACCTGGCTTAAGTTCCAACAACTTGCCCGCAAGCAGATCGAGCTGCGGTACTGCACGCATTCTCATGACATTATTTTCTGTTTTCATCTCATGAATTTCTGCAATACCTGCTGCTGTAGTTTGTATCTCCACAATATGCACGTCGCTGCTAGATTGTATTTGCATGAAAGCGCCAGTCGCTTTTTGTTGTGGCACAGTTGCCCTGACCCATGCATCTTTGATCGTAACTTCCGCCTGGGCTGTCATTACGACTGAGAATAAGGCAGAGATAAGACAGATTGATTTAAGCGTAGATTTCATTTTTGATTTCTCTGTTGACGTTTATTTTAATATCTGAAAGCAGCCGCAAACATTTAAGCATGTTTGTGCTCAACATAATCAGCCATATCCTGCATGCCCTTTAAAGCTTCCAATAATAAAGCCGGATCGCCTGACGCTAATTTTTTGCTATCCGATAAAGTCTGGCGAAAAACTCGGGCACCAGGCAAACCGGTCATCAGACCAAGCATGTGGCGAGTAATACCATTCAATTTAAGGCCACTGCCCTTCACTTCTTTATTTGCCGCATGTTGCGCCAATTGTGCGCTGATATACGGCAGCATTAATTGGATCACTTCTTCTCTTGATTTAATTGGTGCCTGATCGTCGTAATAGCGCTGATCAAAGCTCGCCATCAAGTAGGGATTGTGATAAGCCTCACGCCCCAACATCACGCCATCTGTGTGTTGTAAATGGAGGTCAATTTCCTCTATGGTTTTAATACCGCCATTGATCAAAATTTCTAGTTGCGGAAAATCTTTTTTAAGCTGATAGGCATACTCATATTTTAACGGTGGAATCTCACGATTCTCTTTGGGGCTTAAACCTTTTAAGATCGCATTACGCGCATGAACAATAAATGTATTACAGCCTGCATCAGCAATTTGCCCCACAAAATCACGTACAAATTCATAAGATTGAATATCATCAATACCAATACGATGTTTAACAGTGACATCGATACTAACGACGTCCCTCATCGCTTTAACACAATCAGCAACCAGACTTGGTTCTGACATCAGGCATGCACCAAATGCGCCTTTTTGTACGCGTTCGGATGGGCAGCCGCAATTTAAATTAATCTCGTCGTAACCCCATTGCTCGCCCAGCTTGGCACTCTTCGCTAAATCTGAGGGCTCACTACCTCCCAGTTGCAAAGCGACCGGATGTTCTTCATCATTAAATTGAAGGTGGCGTGGCACATCGCCGTACAACAAAGCACCAGTCGTTACCATCTCGGTATACAGCCAGCTATGACGCGTAATTTGCCTGTGGAATTGACGGCAATGACGGTCAGTCCAATCCATCATCGGGGCAACAGAGATTTTTCTTGATTTATAACTCATTGATTTAATTACTATTTCTTGATCAAACTGGATCGTTTTGAAGAACTTTCAGGTTGGCCGAATTATAGCTGACATAGCAGGGCATCATCCAACTTCCACTGTCTGAGCATATCTTGAGTTAAGTGCGGCAGCGTACAGACCATGTGTTTTATCAGTCTTATTCTGATCCCACACTTATTCAGGAGAACAACATGAAATCTCAACTTGTCATCAGCGCAGTGGTGTTAGCAACAGCCGCCCTTGCTGGCTGTGCCAATAATGCCCCACAGAATACGTCCCAACAAGGCAGTTATTCGACGCCCTACCCCAATAATCAAAATAACCAAAATTATCAAAACAACGCCAGTAACTATGGCTACATCGAATCTATTCAAGTCGTTCGCCCGAATAACAATACCAGTGGTGGCGGCGCAATAGTTGGTGGCTTGGTTGGCGGCCTGTTGGGTAATCAGGTTGGTAATGGTAACGGCAGAACTGCCGCCACAGTAGCGGGTGCAATCGGTGGTGCGCTAGTCGGTAACAATGTTGAGCAAAACAAAAATGCCCAAGCATCCGATAAATATCAAATCCAAATCCGTTTAGATAACGGCAGCACTACCAGCGTCATGCAAGACAATATTTATGATTTCCGCGTTGGTAATCGTGTTCGCCTGATGGATGGTCGTGTAGATCATTACTAATATTTTTATAGAACTGAAAAATAAAATTCTTCATTTTTGATCAAAATTTAACTCCAATTTTTTAATTTATTTAAAGGAATCATCATGTTTGATAAAGACACAAGAGACGCTTACATCGAAAAAATGAAACAACAACTCGATGAGTTGAATGTAACGATGCAAGAGCTGGAAGTAAAAGCGAAAGAGGCCAGAGAAGATGCGCACGATAAATATAATGAAGAAATGACTAAGCTGCGCGAGCAATCACACTTGGCCAATGAAAAATTGAATGAGCTAAAAGCGGCTGGAGAAGAATCTTGGAAAGACTTAGTAGTCGGCACAGAAAAAGTTCGTGATGCGTTTATCAAAACCTTCCACGATTTCAAATCCAAGCTATAAAAATTTTATCTTCAGAGTGTATTACCAATGAATGCGCTCTGATCTTGCTTAGATAAGATACCTAAATAAGCTAACTAAATAACGCAACTTAACAATGCAACTGAATAACGTAACTAAGTTACGCAACTAATTCAGATAACTAAGTTCAGTAGCATCAAAAACATCAGGACAAAGTCATGGGCACCATCTTACTAATTATTTTAATTCTTGCGCTAGTCGGCGCTTTTCCAAGTTGGCCACATAGCCGTAACTGGGGCTATGGTCCGAGCGGCGTCACTGGGCTGATCGTTGTTGTCCTGATTGTCTTGCTATTAACCGGACGGATTTAACCGCTACCGATTGCTACAAACCGCTAATCAACCATCTATCAATGTAACTATCAAGGAGTTGAAATGAATAAAATTAAACTAGATTTTCACCGCACTATTCATATGATGGTCGGTATTGCCGCATCAGTATTATTGATCAATGCAAGCTGGGCACAAGCACCCGTAGCCTCATCACCGACGAGCATGCCGCAAGTAGGTGCGCCATTGATTGATCCGCCGCGTTGGTTCCAAGGTGATGCGACGCCAGAAGAGCAATACCAAACTCTGAAAAAAGAAGCTGGTGCAGTTCTTCAAGAATCTTCATATGCCTGTAAGCAAATGAAAGGTGCTGCAAGTGCTACTTGCATGAAACAAGCACGGATGACCTATAGTCAAGATTTGCAGCGTGCAAAAGACATGATGAAAACCTCTGCTCGGTAAGCCATCCATGGCTCGCCAGCCGCTTTAATTTCACTTAAAGCTAGAAGTAAAAACGTGACACCAAAAAACTTGGATTTAATCCAAATCAAGATAACAAGAATATTAAGAAAAGTCAGGGGAACAAAATGAAAATTACAAAGAAAATCATCGCCAGCACGCTGGCCATATCGGCGTTTATGCCATTGCTGGCACCATTGCTGATGCTATCCGGCGAGGTGCAAGCACAGCAATACAACACATCACAAATGACGCCACGGATTGATGGTTTTAATGTTGATGAAGTACGCCGACTAGCACCTGGCGTAGAACTCAATTTTGGCATCTATGGCACACCTGGCGGTCTGGCTACTTTGCGCATCGCCGGTGCCACGCGTAACCTAACTTTGGTTGAAGTAGAAGCCGGTCAGTACGAAGGTACTTACACCATCAACAGCCGCGACAAAATTGCTGCACGCAGTGCGGTAACAGCTAATCTGCGCGTTGGTAATCAAGTAGCCAGCTCAGTTTTAAATGAATCTCTGCAAATCGGCGTTGGAAATCACACCAATCAAATAGTGTCCGGCCCACAACCTAAGATTGAACGATTTAATGTTGACCCGGCAGTAGACTTAAATGGTGGTAGCGATTTACGCTTTACTGTATTTGGCACACCAGGCGGTAAGGTTGATCTCACCATTAACGGCGTCAAAGGTAAAATATTTTTACCTGAAGTCGCCAGTGGCGAATACGTCAACTCCTACACAATCAGAAGCCGTGACCGTATCGCACCCAATAGTACCGTCACCGCTAATTTACGCATCGTTGATCGCGGCGTAGAACGCGTCACCAGTGCGACCTTAGGCAGAAACCTGCAAGTAGCACAGGTACAAACTGCACCAGCGCCAGCCGCCCGTATCTGCTACAACTGCGGCACTGTAGAAGCTGTCAATATCGTCGAAGTTAAAGGCGAAGGCGGCTACCTGGGCACCATCGGTGGTGGCGTTGTTGGCGCACTGCTCGGTAGTCAGGTCGGTGGTGGCAATGGCCGCACTGCAGCAGAAATTGCAGGCGCTTTAGGTGGTGCCTATGCAGGTCGGAATATAGAAGGCAATGCCCGCAAAACCAATCACTACGAAGTCATCGTCCGCTTACAAAATGGCGCAACGCAGATGATTCCATTTGCCAGCGAACCTGGCTACCGTGTTGGTGATAAAGTACAAGTCAATAACGGTACTATCGTAAGAAATTAATACTATACGATGACTAAAATAGTCACCGTTTCTTCTTAAGAAAAATCCAGTTCTGGGGTGCTCATTGAGCACCCCAGATTAACGATATGAAGTCAATCGAGTCAGTTGGGGGAAACATGCGTGGCAATACTCGTCTCAAATTTATTCAGGTCTTCAACATTATCGCAACGATTAGTACAGTCATACTCGCCACCGGCTGCGCGGCCTTGCCTGAAGTACGCTATTTAAATACCTCATTATCTGCCCCGGCAAACCCGACTGTAACCACGGCACAAGGTACACTCAGTGCCAAGAAAACTAATTCGCTATTAATTAAGCGCTGGCGTAATTCTCATATCGACATCGCCGCACTAGCCGCGCTAGAAGAAGCCGCAACTGGCAACCCGCTCATCGCCGGTAACAAAGTCACGCTATTGTTTGATGGCCCACAAACGATGACTGCCATGATGGAGGCGATTACCGCCGCCACCGATAACATCAATTTAGAAACCTACATCTTCGATCAGGACGAACTAGGTATCCGCTTTGCAGATCTGCTGATCGCAAAACAACGGGCTGGCGTTCAGGTCAATATCATTTACGACAGCGTCGGCACTATCGGTACGCCCCAGACTTTTTTTGACAAAATGCGAGAAGCGGGAATTCACTTACTAGCGTTTAATCCGGTTAATCCATTAAAGCTAATTGGCCCGTGGGAACCCAATAATCGTGATCACCGGAAAATCTTAATCGTTGATGGCACAGTCGCTTTTACCGGTGGCGTGAATATCAGCGCGGCTTATGCCAATAGCTCTTTATTTCGCTCAAAAACAAAACGGGATGACAAAGTCGGCTGGCGCGATACCCACATCAAAATCGAAGGCCCTGCAGTCGCTGCCATGCAATGGGTATTTTTAGATAACTGGGCCAGTCAGAAATCGCCAGAGCTATCTGACAGTAACTTCTTCCCACCATTGAAAGAAGCTGGCGACAAACTGGTGCGCGTGTTAGCCAGTGAGCCAGGTGGCAACCATGAGATTTATAAAGCCTATATTCTTGCAATACAAGAAGCTAAAAAAACGATCCATATCACTAGCGCCTACTTCGTACCAGACGCGCAAATTTTGCAAGCCTTAAGTGACGCCAGCAAGCGTGGTGTTGATGTCAAAATTATTTTGCCTGGCGTCACAGACAGCGGCTTGGTATTCCATGCAGCGCAATCGTTTTATGATGAAATGCTGACAAACGGCATCAAAATTTATCAGCTACAAATTGCAGTGCTCCATGCAAAAACTGCTGTGATCGACCAAGTCTGGGCCACCGTAGGATCGACCAATATTGATACCCGTAGCTTCTTGCATAATAATGAAATCAACGTCGTCGTCTTTGGAGAAGAATTTGGCAACGCGATGGAAGCAACCTTTGTAGAAGACCTGCGTAACGCCAAAGAAATCACCAAAGAAGTCTGGGAACAACGTCCCTTTAGTGACAAGTTTAAAGAATGGACTGCGCGGCGACTAGAATATTGGCTGTGATGGTTACCTACGACGGTTGCCTGCGCAGCTTGCCTGTGATGATTGCTTGTAATCGCTAGCGGATTTGAGCTATTGGAAGTGTAACGCCTTACTAAATATTTTATTCGCCATTTAAATATACTCCCACTATGTATATTTAATTGTCCATATAATTAATGGACAATAAGCCATATTTTGTAAAAATGATGGGGAGTATATTAAATAACTAAGCATTAAATTGATTAATCAGGCCAAAAATAAGCCTAAAAATAAGCTTAAACTCAGCTCAATCAAGACACCAATAAAACTAGCGCAACTGGGCTTAACTTAGCGAAATTATTGAGTCATAACTCACAAAGCGTAAAACAAACATCTGTTAAATAACAAAATGGAGAGCAAATGCAAAACTTTAATCCAACACAGTTACGTCAGTCATTACCCCAGCTACTATTAGTCGCCATGATAGCTGCGATGAGTATCAGTCATCACGCCCTGGCAGATACAGATATCAATCCGTCCGAAGCGGCAAAGTCTATGCACGCCAAATATAGCGCCATCGAGCAACAGCTAGAGAAAAATCAATTCAACCGACCTCTGGTATTGGAATCAGTCGAAACCGATCATCGTCTAAAAGGTGATATTTATGCCGTGGTTGACTACCCTTTTGCAGCCGTCACCACAGGACTGAATAGCCCTGACCATTGGTGCGACATCATGCACTTACATCTGAATACTAAATACTGTCATGCCACAAAAACGGCAGGCAGCAATGGATCAGACAACAAGCCCAGCGCAGCACTCAAAGTCTATATTGGTAAAAAAACGCCAGAAGAATTAAGCGACGCAAGCCGTGTTGATTTTAATTACACTCAGGTAGCAACAACGCCGGAATACATGCAGATCATGCTCAGTGCCGATCAGGGACCGCTCGGCACTAACGACTACCGCATTATTTTAGAAGCCATTACCCTGTCAAAAACAAAAACATTTTTGCATCTGACCTATTCTTACTCCACTGGCTTATCTGGACGCATAGCAATGCAAACTTACCTCGCAACGGTGGGTCATGGCAAAGTAGGATTCACTATCAACGGTACAGCACCAGACGGCCAGCCCGACTACATCGGCGGCGTACGCGGCCTGATGGAACGCAATACTATGCGCTACTACCTTGCGATTGATAGCTATTTAGGTGCAACAAATGCAGCGCCAGATACGCAATTAGAAAAACGTTTATTAAGCTGGTTTGCAGCGACAGAAAAATATCCAAAACAATTACATGAGTTAGATCAAAACGATTATATGGAGATGAAGCGTGCTGAGTACACCAGGCAGCAGAATGTAAAATAAGATTTTAGAAACTGATTTAGAAGCGAATTTAGTGACGGAGCTCGTTGCTAAGTTAGTGAATAATTTAGCGACTAAGTTAGTAACTTAGTCAGAAAATAAATTGAACAGGCAGATTAGAGAGCATAACTATTGTCTGTCGGGCTAATCAAGTGTTAGCCCGACAGACAAAGTAGTTTATAAGAATTTATAAGTCATAAGAACCATCAATCTCCGGTCGTTTACGACGCAAAGCTAGCGCAACTACCGCACCGACAGCAGTCAACAGTAAGCCACCACCGATCACAGGCTTGAGTAATTTCTTACCAGACAAAAATGTGAATGCCGTCACAGCAAGCGGCATTAATGTCTGAAACTGTCCGCCGACTTTTCTTATATTGGGCGTAAATAAGGTATTGAGCCGCATACCGATTACGCCGAGCAAATGCTGGCCTACATTACGTACCAAAGTTTCTGCATGCAAGCTCTGCAACACATTGGTTTTGGCTTGGACTATGCCTATGCGATAAACCGCGCCATCCAGCAACAATTGTGCTTTGCGATTAGCGAGAGCTTTTTCTTTTGCTGCGTCACTTCTCATATTGTTCTCCATTAGCCAGCGCGATGTTGATTTGATGTTGATGTGATATTTAGAAAACCTTTAAAAGGCGAGTTCGCCAGTGAAACCTAGAGCAGCATATCCCGGTCTGATTTCAGTTCAGCCATAGTGACTGGTAAAGATAACTTACCATGCCTTACCATCGACAACAGGTAGAGCAGCAATCCAACAGCGATTGCGACAAATACTAAGCTCATAATTAATAGAATTTTCCAGCCTAATGCGTCCCAGCTTAAGTAGACAACCAACGCCGTGCCATAAGCCAAAGCAAACCAGATCGCCAAAATCGCCAATGCGAATACCAGTGCGATTTTTAGCGCATGATTACGCAGTTCTGACAATTCCAGCGCAGCTAGTTCTAGTCTAGACAATAGCAATCCAAATCCATTTTTGGCAACGCCCGCTAAGCCAGCCATTAAACCGACAGCGGGCGCTGCATTAGAGTTATCCGTCATTTGATTTGTCCTGGAAGTTTTTTTAGTTTGGTGAATCTGTAGCGCTCGTATTTTGAATACGAATTTGAATACGGTTTTGAATACAATCGTGGGCTAACGCCAGAACCGATCCGGCATTAACCCAACAAGACATATTGCTATGTCGTTTTACTTACTCTGCTTAATGTCCCTGCGCTTACTTGCGCGCAGTTGTCTTTACTTGCGGTTAATAATCACACCTAATAACAAGCCAACACCAGCTGCCGCTGCAATCGCACGCCATGGGTTTTCTTTGACATAGACATCCGCAGATACAGCCATTTCTTTACCGGCGACAATCGCGCTGGCTTGCGCTTCTTGCGCTTTAACCAAAGCCGCATCTAGCAGCTTCATGGCTTTATCACGAGCTTCGTCTGCTTTTTCGCCAGTTAATGCGGCAGCAGCAACGAACAATGCTTGAGAATCTTTGATCAATAATTTTACGTCTTTGTTGACTGCTTTTAAATTTGATTCCAACATAATGAGCTCCTAAAAAGATAAAAAATATCACTACTATTGTTCAGGAAAATTTGAATTGAATTTCCTTAAACAACCACCTCAACTGATGCTGCTTAGTGCTACAAATTACTTAGTACTACTTGACCAATAAATCCCGCATATCATCCGCATGTTCCTCTTCCATCGCCATGATCCCGACTAGCATATGCTTGGTGGTCGGATCTGTATCGCCGATTTGCTCAATCATTTGGCGATACGCTTCAATAGCGACGCGCTCAGCGATCAAATTCGATTTGATCATAGATTGAATACTATCTGAATCATCGTACTCTGCATGGCTGCGGTCAATCAGCGTTGCCGGATTAAAATCCGGGCTACCGCTCAACTGCACAATACGCTCTGCCAATAAATCGGCATGGCCTTGCTCTTCCATCGCATGCTGTAAAAACTCTGCTTTGATCGGGCCATTTTGCAAGCCACTTGCCGTGTAGTAATGGCGCTTGTAGCGCAATACACAAACCAGTTCTGTCGCCAATGCGCCATTTAACATGGCAATCACTTCTTTACGATCTGCCTGATAACCGACGGTAACTGCACCATCATCCATATTTTTGGCAGCATCACGGATTGCCGCGGTGTCGATACCCTTATGATTCATTTTTTTTGCGTCATGCATGATGCTTCTCCAAAAATTTAAAAATGGTCTTAGTTAGTTTTGATATTAGCGGGTCTAAGAATTGTATTTACTGACGCTGCGGTACCTTGCCGCTAGCATCAGATAAAACGATTTCTACACGACGATTTAACTGACGATCTTGTGCAGTAGTATTGCTTGCGACTGGGTAAGCTTGACCATAACCACGGACAGCTACACGCTCCGGCGCGATACCCATTTCTTGCAATGCGGTGCGGACGGAAGTCGCACGACGCTCCGACAATTCCTGGTTGTGCGCAGCAGTACCTGTGCTATCGGTAAAGCCTTCTACCAATACCGTACGTTGCGGATTTTGTTGCAATACATCGGCTAATTTTTTAGCTGTACGTAAGCCTTCTGGATTAAGGCGCGCCATGTCGGTACCAAACAAGACATCACCTAAAGTAATGACCATACCGCGATCTGTTTTTTTGGCAGCCAGATCAGCTAATTGCGCTTCTAACTGTGCGGCGCGGGCTTGTGCGTCTTGTGTCTGACGCTGTGCATCCATCGCCTGACCTTGCGCTATTTGAGCTGCCAACTTGGCTTGCTCTGCGCTCGCCAAAGCTTGTGCCGCAGAAGCTTTTGCCTTATCTGCCTCGTTAGTGCGTTGATCTAAGCGTATTTGATCACGCTCTTTACCTGCACTAGCGATATCAGCCTCTGCAGATTTTTGCTTAGCGACTTCTTGTGTCAGCGCGATTTTTTGTTTAGCGACATAAGCCAATTTATCGATCTTGTCCGCATTGTCATTATTTTTTGCAGCAGCGTTGGCTTGGTCTAAAGCATCGCCGGCTTGCTTCATTTCTAAAGATGCATAACTAGCCACTTTTGGATTGCTTTGCGCCATCGCATAATCACTGCGAGTTTGATCTAACAAACTGGTTGTCTTTGGCATAGAGCTACAAGCAGAAACAAAGACTGCCATGGCTAACAGGACTGGCGTGAAGTAAGTTTTTTTCATGATGATGCCTTTTAATTTATTGGTTTATTTTGTACAGATCGTGTATGGGAAACGAGGGCGAAAATGTGCACGCTTACTTAGTAGCGCTATTACGATCTAACTCTTCACGCAGGACACGAATATCATCTTGTAATGCATTAGATGCCGCTTGCGCTTTGGCTGAATCAGCCTTGCCTTGTGCTAGCTTGGCATCGGCCTGGGCTTGCGTAGCCAGATCATTTGCAAGCTTATAATCCTTAGCTGCCATCGCTTTATTAGCGCGTGCCATTTTGTCGCGTGCTGACGCCATTTCTACCGGTGCAAATTCTGCTGCACCAGCGCCAGAGGCGTTATCTACCGCAGCACTAGAGACAGCCACACTAGCGGTTGCCGGCGTCTTCATGCTGCTGCAACCGACTGTCAAAATCAGAGCTGCGCCGCATAAGACCGCTAAGCCCGTTGTAGCCAGTGTAGTAGTAGTTTTTTTAAGTGATGTAGCTGTAGTAATTATCATTTTTCTTCTCCGTTGAATTAGTGATCGCAAAACCAGTGAATCCGCTTAACCGGATTGAGTGCTGATCTCGATGTGATAAATCATAGGCTGAAATTTTTGCCAGATCAGTACGCTGGCGCACATTGATTTCATTTTTTTTAGGAACGAGAGTAAGACAGAAAATCCAGGTAACTTATTCTCCGCATATGAAAACAATTTCTTTGTGTTACTTAAAATCACTGAGGCCTGGACGCCTAAATCCTAAAGAATAAATATCAATATTTTTTATGCCGAAAAAGTTAATCGTGCCCGAAGATGTAGCCATTGAACATAGCGATATGGTCGCGGAAATTAAGCCGCTATGATTGCACCCGACATTTATTACATTCATGATGAATGACAATAAGCCTAGTTATTTTTAATAGGCAAGTAGTTCAAATTCTGATTATAAAAATTGGCTTATATAGCGTGTGCTCCCGCACATATCAAAACAAAGATACGGTTTATGGTTAAAGAATTAAAAACAGAGTTTCGGCTTTCCGCTTGCTCTGTTTTAATTTTTTTCATCGATCGTTTGACCTTTTTTGTAGATTGCCGACCATGCCTAAAACTAATACAGCACGACCAAAAATACTAACAAAAAAAAATCAAGAAATGCCCGCTACTTCGATTGGTAACGGAGGTGAATTACATCAAATCCCAGAAAAAATACAATCTTTATTAACGACTAATCAGGGTCTTATCATTGCCGATAATCAGAATTCGCTCAAAGCCAGCGTAAAAGGCCCAATCTTATTAGAGGACTTTATATTAAGAGAAAAAATTACTCATTTCGATCATGAGCGGATACCGGAACGTATCGTGCATGCCAGAGGAACTGGTGCTCATGGATATTTTGAATTAACCCATTCTCTACAAAAATATACGACCGCAAAAATTCTCACTGAGCTAAACGTAAAAACTCCTTTATTTACCAGATTTTCCACGGTGGCTGGCGGCTCAGGATCTTCAGATACCCCTAGAGATGTGAGGGGGTTCGCCGTAAAATTTTACACGTCAGAAGGTAATTGGGATTTGGTTGGTAATAATGTCCCTGTGTTTTTTATCCAGGATGCGATTAAATTCCCTGATCTCATCCATGCGGTAAAAATGGAACCAGATCGTGGTTTCCCACAAGCAGCTACTGCTCATGATACGTTTTGGGACTTCATTTCTCTGACACCCGAATCAATGCACATGGTGATGTGGATTATGTCTGATCGCACCTTGCCGCGATCATTAAGCATGATGGAAGGCTTTGGTATTCATTCTTTCCGCTTGATTGATCAGGATGGCAACTCAACTTTTGTAAAGTTCCATTGGCGACCTAAGTTAGGGCTTCAATCAACGATCTGGGATGAGACCGTTAAAATTGCGGGAGCTGATCCTGATTTTCATCGTCGTGATATGTTCAATTCCATCAGTTCCGGAAACTTTCCTGAGTGGGAACTATCGGTACAAATCTTTACACAAGAAGAGGCGGATCAATTCCCGTTTGATCATCTTGATGCAACTAAGCTTATCCCTGAGGAATTGATTCCCTTAAAGGTCGTTGGACGGATGGTACTTAACAGGTGGCCAGATAATTTTTTTGCGGAAACCGAGCAAGTGGCATTCTGTCCATCACATCTTGTTCCAGGTATTGATTTCTCGAATGATCCATTACTGCAAGGTCGCTTGTTTTCTTATCTCGATACACAGCTATCCAGATTAGGCTCACCTAATTTTCATCAAATCCCGGTGAATGCATCTAAATGTCCATTCGCTAATCATCAACGGGATGGCCATATGCAAATGTCCTTACCGAATGGTAGGGTATCTTATGAGCCAAATACACTATCGTCAACATCACCCCGTGAGCAAGCAGTGGCTGGTTTTAAAAGCATGTCAGAGCAGCTTATTGGAACTAAAGGAAGGATTCGACCAGAGAGCTTTGCTGATCATTACAGTCAGGCGCGTCAATTTTATATAAGTCAAAATAAATACGAGCAATCTCATATCGTGTCAGCATTGATTTTTGAATTATCAAAAGTCGAGCACCCGCACATCAGAGAAGCCATAGTAGGACATCTACGACACATAGATGCAGATTTGGCAGCACGTATTGCCGCTGGTTTAGGGCTTAAGGATTTGCCACCACTACCAACGAGTGCTGCGCCTGTTCTAGATTTTCCGATATCTCCGGCATTAGGTTTAATCAATAACAGAAAAGACACATTAACAGGTCGTGTTGTCGGCATTCTTATCGATGAAGGCTCAGACGCAGAGACTTTTAAAAATGTTAAAGATGCCGTTACTAAAGACGGTGCGACATACAAAATCGTAGCGCCTAAAATTAGTGGCGTCTATTTGTCTGATGCTAGTAAGGCTATCGTCAATGGTCAATTGGCGGGCAGCCCGTCCATCATGTTTGATGCTATTGTGGTAATTATCTCTCAGCCAGCCGCAAAAAAAATGGCGAGAAATTTGGCGGCAATCGAGTTTATCAAAGACGCTTATAGCCACTTAAAAGCCATTGCCTTTGATGTAGGAAGTAAATCCCTATTAGATATCGCAGGAATTAAAAAAGACCCTGGAATAATGTCGACAGAACATATGAAAGAGTTTCTAAAAGCTGCAAAAACCAGACAATGGAACCGTGAAGAATTAGTACGGCCAAGCAATTAGAACGTATTTCTGAAATAGGTTTAATCTAACTAGCTTTTTGCCTCTTTAATCTCTGGTTTATATATATGCTTTCCCGATTCACTTTATAGAAAAGATCCAAAATGAAAAAAATATTGATGGTACTAACATCCCATGATAAGTTAGGTGATACTGGTAAAAAAACGGGCTTTTGGTTAGAAGAATTTGCCGCACCTTATTATGTTTTTATGGATGCTGGTGCAGAAGTAACGCTGGCATCGCCATTAGGTGGACAACCTCCACTTGACCCTAAAAGTGATGACGATACTTCGCAAACTGAATTCACTCGCCGTTTTAAAGCAGATCTAGCCGCACAAAAGGCCTTAGCTAGTACGTTGGAGCTTTCCAATATTTCAGCGAATGATTTTGATGCAGTTTTTTATCCAGGTGGGCACGGACCTTTATGGGATTTGGCGGAAGACACGTCCTCTATTAATCTAATCGAAACGATGTTGTCCAAAGGTAAACCTGTAGCCGTAGTCTGCCATGCTCCCGGAGTGCTGAAACATGTCAATACTGCAGAAGGTAAGCCGCTGGTTAGCGGAAAATCCGTCACTGGCTTTAGTAATACTGAAGAGCAAGCCGCGGGGCTAACCGAGGTAGTGCCTTTCCTAGTGGAAGATATGCTTAAAAAAAATGGCGGTATTTACTCAAAAGCTAAGGACTGGCAATCCTACGTACAAAAAGATGGATTATTAATTACAGGACAAAATCCTGCTTCGTCAGAAGAGGCGGCAAAAGTATTGTTACTCACTGCTACGACGTCAACTTAAATACTGGCGTATCAGTGCAAATCCGGTTTAGCTGAAAAATTCAAGTGCTGTATAAATACTCTCTTCGATCAAGGGATTTGGAGCAATAGTTAAGCTAGGATTTTCAATTAGAATTTGATCTGTTGATTCTTTAAGATATGCATTTTTGCAAAATTTTTGATGCGATTTTGTAGTATGTTAGTTGCAAACAAGGCGCTCATGAAAAGCCATGAGCGCCTTGATGTATCAAAAATGACCAAAAAAATCCGGCAACCGCCGGATAGCACCTTTGGTGCTCCAAATAGGAAACAGCAATAACATTTCACCGCAAAAATTTTCTATTTAACATCAAGAAGCTACGATTTTGTTGCTGCCGCTTGTTTCCTCTTGTCTTCTAGGCCTGTATTTTCTCGGTTTATTTCGTTTTACTCATGCTATCCGTTAAGGCTTCAATTGCCCTCTGATCTCTCCGTCTTTATTTTCAGCAGTATGAACATTGACGTAAAGATTTCCTGCTTTATAACTTGCATACTGATCGTCTGTAAGAACCGATCCCGATGGCACTGACCAACTACCCTCACCGGATTTTACTAAGGTAATAATTGGTGGGCCTTTCTTTCCTGCGGCACCCAAATGTATATGAGCCATTGTCCCGGACAAGCCTGTAGTAGTAACTACACCGCTGACAGACTTATCATTATTAACGGTAATACTTCCCGCACCTTTGGCAGTAGTTTTAACTGCTGGAGTCTCTTCTGCACCGACCAAACTGACTTTGGTCTCACCAGCATAAACAGCACTAGCTAATAACATGGTTCCAGCACTCAACATGATTGCGTTAAACATTTTAAAACGACCTTTCTTGAGAAATTGATTTTTCATAATGGGTTCCTCTGAGTGTCATAAAAATGATGTACGGTATCTGCCCAAGTGCTATCTGCCATGTCTGGCCATTGATCTGAATTAAATCCTGGGGCATTTTCAAAACGATCCTTTTGTACATTCAGCACAAACCGTTTATTCAAAGTATCTAATTTGAGCGAACTCCAGGGAACTGCAAAGAGTTTCTCACCTATGGTAAAAAGTCCGCCCTGAGCAAGTACCGCATAAGCAATTCTTCCTGTTCTCATGTCCAACATAATTTCTTTAATCTCACCTAGATGCTCGTCTTCAGGATTATGTACATTGTCGCCGATCAATGTATTAGCCCCCATTAATTCAGGCCCTGGACCTTTGTGTTGACCAGATTCGCCTAATGCATACATTCCATAAACATCGTTTTCTTGGTAACTCATCATAGTTCTCCTTAAATGGAATCATAGATTGATCTATTTAAAAAATCGTGTCCGTTCGATAGCGCACAAAAATAAAAATGCAAAAGTAACCTAAGCATTTCCCTAGATATAGTTTTTGTATTTTTTCAAAAAATATCGATGAAGTGTGATTCAGCGCACATACAGGCTGACTAACGATAAATATGCTTCGAACATTGTTGGCTTATATATTCCTTATCTTTATTTTGCCCCTCGCCGTAATTGTGAGTTTTAAATGTACTGACGTGGAATGGTTTTGTTCAACACACTTAAGACGGTTAACATTAATAAAACTAATGTTCAAATAACCCGAAACAACACGTATAACCAATCAAAGGGAGCAACTATGCTAGAAGAACAGAAAACTATTTCGTCCTATGCGGGAATTTCAGGGGTGACTTGGAGTGCCGTACTGGCAGGGGCAGCGGCGGCGGCGGCGCTTTCATTAATACTACTAATGTTGGGTGCTGGATTAGGTTTATCTAGCATATCTCCCTGGTCTTACAACTCGTCAGTGATGGGCGCTTCAGCAATTGCGTGGCTTACATTTATGCAGCTTGCGGCATCTGGAGTTGGGGGTTATTTGGCTGGTAGACTAAGGATCAAGTGGGGTAATTTGCACGATAACGAGGTTTATTTTAGAGATACCGCTCATGGTTTTCTTGCATGGGCTGTTGCCTCGTTAATGACAGTCGGCTTACTTGCAAGTGCGGCTCAAAGTATTCTTAGCGAGGCATCGAATATAGGTTCAAGTGCGGTCACCGCAGCCGCCGCGGCAAACAATATGAAGGTCAAGCCGGTGGATTATTTCTCGGATATGTTGTTGCGTTCAGATGACGGTTCTATTGATGCCAATTCTGGTGCCCGCCTAGAAGTAGGGAAAATTCTAACCACAGATATTGTTAATGGCGCCCTTAGTGGTTCAGATCGCGATTACTTATCTAAAATAATCATCAAGCGTACGGGTATCAGTCAAACCGATGCAGAAAAACGTGTCGATGCGGTGTATTCACAATGGAGCAAATCGGTGGTAGATGCCAAGAACGTTATCAAAGAAGCTGCTGATAAGGCGCGTAAGGCAGCGGCCAACTCTGCTCTGTGGATGTTTATCGCGTTGTTGATCGGTGCGTTTGTCGCTAGCCTCGCGGCCACAATTGGTGGACGTCAACGCGACAGAGCTCATTTGCTCGACTAAGTATTGCTCGGGGTAAAAATTCCCAATTTTAATCAATCGTCTTAATCATTGGAGACTATCATGCGTTCGATTTTGCTATTACTACTTGGCATTCCTATCCCTATCGTCATTCTGATCGCGTTATTTGTTCATTAGATTGCTCAGTATATGAACACCCGGCCTGGCGAATGCTAGAAACAAATCTGAATGAGGAAACAAGATGCCCAATATTTTAAATTTAAACTCTGATCATGTTCATTACGATCCGAATAATTTATTGAACAAGCTGATTGACCAATTACATTTAAAAAATGATGCTGAACTATCTAAAATGCTAGAGGTAGCACCTCCTGTCATTAGCAAAATCCGGCATCATAAGTTATCCGTCGGTGCCTCGTTGATGATCAGCATGCATGAAATCAGCAATATTAGTATTAAAGATTTACGAGCGTTGATGGGGGATACGCGTGACACGTTTTTTTCCTCTATAACTTTATAAATTAGTCGCCCTTTCCGTTTCGTACCGTACATGACAAGGCAAAAGACGATGTTTTAGTGGGATTGAAATAACTTAAATAAAGAGGTATTGCCATGCAAATAGAAAATATAAAAATACGAGGAATGAGCTGTGAAGGATGTGTCAAAAAAGTGCTGCAAGCGCTGCAAGCCGTGCCTGGCGTGAACGACGTCACAGTCTCCCTTGCAGATAGTGACGCTAACGTACAGTATGACGAAGAGAAGACTTCAGTAGAACAATTAAAAGCTGCGGTTAAGGACGCTGGCTATGATGTAGATCCCACCAATATTACTGCTGGCTTAACACTCAAAAATGATTCTTGAAACTAGATACAACTAAGGTCGCTGTTTTCGCCACAATCGATTTGTTTCTTTAGTTATATGGGGAAAAATCGCCGAAGTGGCAGACTCTATGGTGAGTAGGTGCATATGCGCTTTAACAGCGGCCTTGTCTACATACTGCATGAGTAATTTTTTATGCTTACTACATGCATTCGAAAAATACAAAAACTGCCGCTTAACTGAACGAATCAGAAGAGTATTGCTAAAAATAAGTGCGCAGCCACTTGTTTAAAAATTCAAATCGTCACAAAAAGATCTCGCTTATATGCACTTAAGTCTATGTCGATATTTTTCGTTCTAGGTGCGTCAACGAACATAATAGGACTCTGCTTTCACGTAGTCTGGCTGCATCGAACCAGACTTTGCAACGGATAGCGTCATAAGTAATGCCGCAACAGTATCCAATTGCAAACTTGCAGCTAGTACTTATTATCGAAAGCCGTACAATATGATTACCGTCTTAAGTTTTTTCCCCGTCTTGTCGCTGATTGACAGCGTTACGGCATTAATTACACCGCGCCTGTTAACCATAGTTGTGAGTGTCAATACCGTGACGATTAATGTAGTGCACTTCATGGGTATTACTAATTTTTTATAAAGAAGAAAAATGCGTCGTACAACTATTGCCCTCGTCACTTTCCTGATCGCCGTCCCTGCGGTAGCGCTTATCGTGATGACTAATTTTGATTGGAACCGCGCTAAGCCTTGGTTGAACGAACGTACCAGCGAAGCTTTGGGCCGGTCTTTTGTGATCAAAGGTGATCTCGCTCTGACGTGGGATAAACAAGTCGTTGGTCCAGAGCTGGATCGCGGTTGGCGTGGGATGATCCCGTGGCCGCATCTCATTGCAAAAGATGTGCATATCGGCAATCCGGCGGCGATGATGACACCCGCGTCGGAACCAAATAATCCTGCGACTTTGGCGGCTAAGACAACTTCAGCATCAACGGTGATCGCTGTCCCGGAAGAAATGGCGAGCATTCAGCAATTTGCTTTTTCGCTAGACCCTCTGGCCTTGTTAGGTAAAAAGATTGCCATCCCTGTGCTGCGCTTTGATGGTCCCGTCGTCAGTTTATTACGTACTGCTGATGGCAAAAATAATTGGACTTTAGCTAGCGGTGATCAAGCCTCGGCGTGGCAATTAGAATTACAACGCGTGGTGTTTACTAAAGGCAGCGTGCACTTGGTTGATGCGATCAAACATGCAGATGTAACAGCAGATATTGATACCATCAATACCGACCCCGCCTATGGCGTGAGTTGGAAATTACACGGTAAATTTAATGGCGATACCGTCAGCGGCAGTGGTAAAGCGGGCGCGATTTTATCGCTGCAACAGCAGACTACGCCCTTCCCTGTTATGGCAAATGTGCGCGTCGGCAAAACGATGATCAGTGTCGAAGGCTCAGTCACAAAGCCAACCGAGTTAGCAGCGCTAGATATGCGTTTAAAACTCTCTGCACCAAGTATGGCGAGGCTGTATGCGCTCAGCGGCGTTGTACTACCAGAGACGCCACCGTTTTCTACCGAAGGCCATTTGATTGGCACACTTGGCAAACATAATAGTCATTGGGTCTATGAAAAATTTAGCGGTAAAGTAGGCTCTAGCGACATCGGCGGCAGTCTTGATTTTAAAACCCGGCCTGCGCCTGACCGGCCTTTGTTGTCGGGTGTAATCGTATCGCAATTGCTGCAATTCTCCGACCTGGGCGCATTGATCGGTGCGGACTCTAACGCAAATAAAACAGAGCGCGGTGCAGCGGCAGTGCAACCTGGCGATAAAGTGTTACCAGTAGAGACCTTTAAAACAGAGCGCTGGACCAGCATAGACGCAGACATAAAATTTAGTGCGGAAAAAATTATCCGCGAAAAAGAATTGCCCATCAATAAGCTCACAACCAACTTACATCTGAAGGATGGCGTGCTCGATTTATCACCTCTGACATTTGATATGGCAGGCGGCACGCTCAGCTCAGATATCCATCTGGATGGCAGCGGTAAAACAGATGCCGCAGGGAATCAACTAGCAGCAAATCTAACGGAAGAAAAGCCGCCAACGGCAAAAGCATTAAAGGCAACGATGAAAGTCAGTGCCCGTCATTTAAAACTCAAACAATTATTTCCGACGCTAGATGCACTGCAAGCCAGCGTGGGTGAGATCAACGGCGATGCGTCGTTGTCGGCGACTGGCAACTCCATCGCCAGTTTGTTAGCCGCATCCAATGGTGAGGTTAAAACCTTGATCAATCAGGGCAGCATCAGCAAACGTTTGTTAGAGCAGATTGGATTAAATATCGGCAATGTCGCGCTGACTTATCTTTCGGGTGACAAGCAAGTCAAACTCAATTGCATGGCAACCGATTTTGCCGTGACTAATGGTGTGATGCAAACCCGTACTTTTATTGTTGATACCGATGATGCAGTCTTAGATGTCAGCGGCAATGTCAATATGGCGCAAGAACAATTGGATTTGACGATCAAACCGAATAGCAAAGGGCTACGAGTTTTCTCACTCAGAGCACCGCTGTATGTTCAGGGTAGTTTTAAAGATCCTAAAGTCAGCGTAGACAAAGGTGTGCTTGCGTTAAGAGCCGGTGGCGCGATTGCGTTGGCGGTCGCTGCGCCAGTTGCAGCCCTGCTGCCTCTGATCAATGCTGGCCCTGAAGCCGATAGCGGCTGCGCCAAATTGTTAGCAGAGGCCAGGGTCACACCGGTGGCACCGGCGCCGGGTAAAACCTATAAGGCTAAGGCTGTTGCTAAGTAAGGGCGAATGATTACTAGCTAATGCGCTTGCTGTTTGCCTGGTATGCATGCCCCCTACTTTGAAAAAATACTAGCTTGGTTTACTTGGTGCGCATGGCGCACCCTACTTTCCGCGCACCCAGCGCGCCATTACTAAAAGTATATACTCCCCCCTTATTTTTACTAAATATGGCTTAGTGTCCAATGATTACCTGGACGTTCTACATATACTAATAGGGGTATATAAATTTACTACAATTCACCACCTGCGAACAGCAGACTAAAAGCGGGTGCTATTTTTGCTCAGGTCGCATGCGGTGTGTGACGTCCATGCCTATTCCACGGTAGCCCGTGAACCTGGCGGAAGTGTCGAACATAGGCTCACCGCTGACTTGCAGATATTGGATCGTTCCGTCTGCATTGGTACGGCTATAAACAAAATCCAGGAAAGGCCGGCGGCTGGCGATGTTGGAATCCAGCTGCGCCCGCTCAGCGGCATTCCAGCCTGCCAAGGCTTTGGGGCTTGCGCCTAACATGTCGTCAGCATCAATCCCTAACATTTCAAACACCGGGCCAGAAATGCTGGTGAAGTTGCCTTGTGGGTCTTGCTCCCAATACCAATCGGACGACAGTTCAGTAAAACTCTTGAAGCGGGCTTCGCTCTCGCGTAATTCTGCAGTGCGCTCCAGCACGGTTTGCTCAAGGACCTTGTTGTAGTTATCCAGTCTTTTGTAAAGCAAACGTACTTCCAGCATATTGTGAATACGGGTTTGTACTTCTACCAAGTCAAACGGCTTACTGACAAAATCCTTGGCACCGGCTTGTAGTGCGCGTAACTTATGGCCGGGCTGGGCTGTGATAACCAGTACGGGCAAATAGCCGTTGATGTCGATTTTTTTCAACTCTTCCATCACTTCAAAACCGTCCATCTCGGGCATTTGCAAATCTAGCAGTATCAAATCAAATTTGCTCGCTGCATGTTGATCGCATACCGTGCGCGAGTCCATAGTGGATGTGACATTGGTATAGCCGCGGCTGCTCAGCATTTGCCCCAGCAGCATGACATTGGCTTTTTGGTCATCGACGATGAGGATATTGGCGTTGAGGATCTCGGCTGCTTCTAACATGAGTTTCTTCCAAAAATTCGATTATTTGCTATTGCTCTTTATTGCAATGATCACTTGCCCGTCATCTAATATAAACCTAAGACAAATATCAGTAACGTCATGAAGGCCAAAAATCTTACAAATCGCGTTCTTTACTACCCAGGCTATGCTCAGACGCGTAACGCAATGCCACATCCAGCGCATCCATAAATTCATTCACTTTAATCGGCTTGGTCAGGTAGCGGAAAAAACCCGCCTTGAGTCCGTTTTCAATATCACGCGGAATCGCATTAGCGGACAAGGCCATCACCGGGATATGCGCCGTAGTGGCATCGTCATGCAAAATTTTCAAAGCGCCATAACCACTTAAACCCGGCAAATTAATATCCATCAAAATCACGTCTGGCTGGTAAGTGCGCGCCAGCTGAATCCCAAGATGCGTATCTACTGCGGTCAATAATTTAAGGTCGCTACGGCGTTCAATCAATTGCTTGATCAATGCCATGTTGGCGGGGTTATCCTCAACATATAACAAAGTACGTTTATAGGCTGAGGTATTGATCCCATTCGACGTTTTTAATACAGCGCCGTGCTCTGTACTTATGTCCTCGCCCATTTCTCCGAATATTAACTTAGGTGCGCTAGACGCGGACAACTCAAACCAGAAAGTACAACCGACATCAATGGTACTTTCTACACCGATCGTACCGCCCATCAACTCGACTAATTGCTTGGTGACGACCAGACCAATACCAGTACCTTCTTCGCCGCCATATTCTTTTCCAAGGCGATTAAACGGCTGGAATAATTGCGTCAACTGATCTGGCTCTAAACCAGTGCCAGTATCGCGCACACTGACGCGTATTCTATTTTCGCCATTCATCTGGCATTGGACAATCACTGCGCCGTTATCCCGATTATATTTAATTGCATTCGACAGCAAATTGACCAAAACCTGTTTCACCCGCGTCCGGTCAGCATGCACATAAAATAGATTCTCTACGCTAGGGAATGTCATCTGTATGCCACGCTTATCGGCTTGCGGCTCCATCATCAGACGGCAATCTTGCAATACATCGGTGAGCGACATGGACTCATGCGACATAGTGACTTTGCCAGACTCAATCATTGCCAGATCGAGAATCTCATTAATCAAGCGTAGCAAATACCAACCTGCCTGCAAGATCTGGTCTATAGATAATTTTTGTGCTGGCGTTGGCGATGGTGTTTCTGACTCCATCAATTGCGCAAAACCTAGTACGGCGTTGAGCGGCGTGCGCAGCTCGTGACTCATGCTGGATAAAAATTCTGACTTCGCTAAGTTGGCTTTTTCTGCTGCTGCCCTGGCGCTTTCTAACTCCACATTATTCTCTTGCAGAGTATGCTCAAATTGCTTGCGCTCGGTGACGTCACGCGCCGCAGCAAATACACCTCGCAAATTACGATCTCTATCATGAAAGGTAGTTGCGTTATAAGACACCACTGTTTCTTTACCATCTTTGGCATGCGCGGTCAGCTCGTAATTGGTGACTTTGCCTTCTTTTAATACGCGAGTAATAGCTGCCTCGGCACGATCTGGGTCTGTAAAATAATTTTTGAATGGAACACCAATCAATTCGTCGCGGGTGCAGCCGGTTAATGCCTCCATCTGCTGATTAACGTCCCTGATGATGCCTTTAAGATCGGTCGCCATCAAAGCATCCACATTCGACTCAATCAATGAGCGGGTGTAAAACTGCTGATCGCTTAAGCGCTGATCGAGCAAAGCCTGCTCAGCTTCGACTTTTTTACGAGCAGTATTATCTGTACCGATTAACAGATATCCAATCAGTTTATTCTGATCGTCACGTAAAGCACTTACCGAAACAATCGCAGGAAAGCGGCTACCGTCTTTACGGATGTACGTTAGTTCATAAATATCCTCTATGCCACGAGAAGCTTTAAAAACTAAAGCGTCAAATCCTGGCGAGATCAATGTCTCTAATGCTGCACTTAAGGCAGCTGCACGGGCAATCACTTCGCCCTCATCGGAGATGCTGGATGGTGTGATTTTATTTACTACATCGATGGCTTTATAGCCGAGCATATGCTCGGCACCGACGTTAAAAATCTGGATCACCCCCTGTGCATCGGTCGCAATGACAGAAAAGTTAGCGCTGTTGAAAATAGCGTTTTGTAGGGCTTCCGCTTTTAACACCGGCTGTCTTCCATCTAACAGCGCTTGTTCAAGTTCTGAGCGCCTACGCATTGCAAAGCGTATGCTTATCGCGAAAAAAATCAAAAATACGAGTAACAAAACCGTACTGCCTATAATGATTTTAAGTCGCATTAACTCCCTATTTTTACGCAGAACTAATAAACTTTGTTCTTCTTGAATAGCCTCAGCAGTCAGCTTGCGAATCTGCATTCCAGTATCGCGGGCAACTTTTAATAAAGGCCTTATTCCGTCAAATCCTTGTGCGTCGAATACTGCCTGGTTTTCTACAAATATATGCGCGCGCTTATCTAATGTGATTTGTAGCTGATGCACGCGGTCTTGCTGAGCCTGGTTATCCAGTGTCAGTTCAGATATTTGTACGAAGACTGCTCTCAGTTCTTCCAACGCAGAGTCGCGTTCATCAATAAAATATTTTTCTTTCGTCAGAAAATATGTCCACTGCCCATTCTCTGCTCTGTCGATTTGAGAAGCTAGTGAATCTAGCTTAGCAATCACCTCGTGGGTGTGTTCCACCGAGGTGAACGATACGAAAGGCACGACAATGTTCAAGGCCATGCTACCAACCAGCAATAGCACTATGAATGTCATACCAAAACCAACCAGCATCAATCTTTCGATAGATGACTTTTTCATTACCAGCATAAATTCTGACCTTGATACTTTTTGTAGAGCACAAACTAGAGCACTAACCTCGGCTCAGGCAAGGTAACGGCGAAGCCGTCATGAAAATAATACAGCGGAGATAAAATACAGCAGAAATAAGGCAGTGGAGGTTTAAAAAGGCGATTTAAAAAACGATTTAAAAACGAATCAACGCTGACGTACGTCCGATAACAGGCGAGCAAATTCTTTTTTTACTACGCCATAGCATTCACATACTTTGTCTTCCAGACCGTTTCTGTTGACGACGGTGATGTGCCCGCGGCGGTAGCTAATATAGTGCTCTTGCTGTAATTTGCCTGCCGCCTCAGTAATACCTTCACGCCGCACGCCTAAGGTGTTGGCAATCAGTTCTTGCGTAATCGTCAGCTCATTAGATGGCACCCGATCCAAGGTCAGCAACAGCCAGCGACACAGTTGTTGCTCTACTGAGTGATGCCGGTTGCAGACAGAGGTTTGCGACATCTGGGTCAGCAGTGCTTGAGTATAGCGCAACAACAAGCGCAGCACAGGCCCGGCACGATTAAACTCAGCCATCAAGATGTCGGCCTTAAGGCGATAAGCATGACCACCCGTCTGCACTATCGCACGACTAGGCGTGCTATTACCACCCATAAAAAGAGAAACACCTACAACGCCCTCATTACCCACACCTGCGATCTCTGAGGCGCCGCCATCTTCTAGCAAATAATGCAGAGAAATAATAGAGGTCGTTGGAAAATACACATGCGCAAGCTTGCCACCAGGCTCATAAAGTACGTCGCCGAGCAGCATGGGCACTAATTCTAAATGAGGGGACAGTCGGTCATATTCCGCGTCGAGCAAGGCGGCTAACAGGTGATTCTGACTCGGGTGATGTGCACTGGCCATAGAGGAGTTTCTGTTTCCAGTCATGAGAGTGAGGGGCCGTCGCGTAGAAAGATTCTTGGGAGCGCAAGGTAACACAAATACGCACAGTCTCAGACTATATTACCGTCTACACAATGCTGTCTGTGTGCTAACGTACATAAAAGTGAAGAGGTGAAACTAAACGTTTTGGCATGCTTGGAATAGCGATTCCGGTTGACCAAAAAACCTAAGTGCTTGATATATATAAATATATACTCTCCATAAGTATATGTTGATTGTCCAGATAATCATTGGACAATAAGGTAGGCGGATTCAGCTACGAAGAGCAACGGGAGGTAAGTTTTAGGGGGAGTATATCCAAATTATAAAAAACCTCAAACGGCGTTCGATAGCCGAGGCA
>NZ_JBEONQ010000050.1:0-27786 GCF_040544445.1 Undibacterium sp. GrIS 1.8
GCCTCGGCTATCGAACGCCGTTTGAGGTTTTTTATAATTTGGATATACTCCCACTAAAACTTACCTCCCGTTGCTCTTCGTAGCTGAATCCGCCACCTAATTGTCCAAGTATTATATGGAGGACTAAAATATACATATGGGGAGTAATTCATATTGTATGCAGCTCCATACTTCAAGGAACACCGTTCCAGCAGGACGCAGAATCCTGTAGTACAAAAGGGAAAAGGCTGGACGTACGGCCGTGTAGGAGTTACCAATATCTAAAGAGACGAGCCTAAGAACCGCGCCGCTAGGAGAAGATCGCTATCTGACTAGTGCATGAAAACTGTAATTTGCACTAATGTCGCTGACCACAAACCGCACATGCAAGATTACGTGCCACGCGGATTTGCGTCCATTCCATAGTTTGCGCATCGAGTAGTAGCAAGCGGCCTAGTAGCGGTTTGCCTATGCCCATCATGACCTTCAGTGCTTCGGCTGCTTGCATGCTGCCGATAATGCCGACTAGCGGTGCAAATACGCCCATCGTGGCGCATTGGACTTCTTCAAATTGCTGATCCGGTGGGAACAGGCAGGCGTAGCAGGGTGAGCTGGTATCGCGGCTGTCGAATACGCTGATTTGTCCGTCAAATGAGATCGCTGCGCCGGATACCAGCGGTACACCAAACTCTACGCAGGCTTGATTGACTGCGTGGCGGGTGCTGAAATTGTCGCAGCAATCCAGGACGATGCTGGCGTTTTGTACTAGTTCTTGCAGGCGTTGACCGCTGACTTTTTCTTGCAGAGTGACGATCTCAATGTCGGGATTGATGGCTTGCAAAGTCTGTCTGGCGGACTCTGCTTTGGGCTGACCGACGCGTGCGGTGGTGTGGAGAATCTGGCGCTGTAAGTTGGTTAAATCGACTTCGTCATGATCGACCAGCGTGATTTTGCCTACGCCTGCGCTGGCGAGATACATCGCTGCTGGTGATCCCAGACCGCCAGCTCCAATGATGAGCGCATGTGCTGCATTGATTTTTTGTTGACCCTCAATACCGATCTGGTCGAGCAAAATATGGCGCGAGTAACGTAGGAGTTGCTGATCATTCATAGTAATTATTGGCAGGAATAATTTAGTTAAAACACGGAGTAAGGACAATAAAGTTGAGCGGCATTATGCTGACTTTGTAATGACTGATGAGGATAAGTTATTCATATACTCCCCATTATTTTTTTCTAAATTGGCATATAGATCAATTAACCTATGGACGATTAAAATATACTAACTATGAGTATATTTAATACTAGTCTTTTGGCTTGCAAATAGAGATTCAAAAAAGAACCTAAAAAAACTAAAAGAGAGTCGTAAAAAAGGCCGCACAATATGCGGCCTGGTCAGATCAGATCGTGGCATGTAGGACACGACCTTGATCAATGTCGCTTTATTTTTTCTTTGACTCTGCTTTAGATTCAGATTTAGATTCTTCTTTGCTCTCTTCTGCGGCATCTTTTGGATCAACTTTGGTGACTTTGACTGGCAAGCCTTTTAAGTGATTTAAGGCTTGGGCCAATTGGAAGTCATCTTTGCTGCCGTATTCCAGTGGCTTGCTTTTCTTGGCGAGAGCGATCAGGCGCTGTTCTTCTTCCACCTCATCAACCTTGGATTTATTGGCTTGCTCAGCTTCTTTGTCGTTATTTAAGTGCTTGTCTAAATCTACTTCGCGTGTGCGCAGGCTGTTGAAGCCGTCGCCTTCTGCGGTTTCTTCCACTGCCAGATCAGGGGTGATACCTTTCGCCTGAATCGAGCGACCGTTCGGTGTGTAGTAGCGTGCGGTGGTCAGTTTGACGGCGGTATCAGCAGAGATCTGGCGTATGGTTTGTACCGATCCCTTGCCAAAACTTTGAGTCCCCAGAATGGTGGCGCGTTTGTAATCTTGTAAAGCACCTGCCACGATTTCGGACGCGGAGGCTGAGCCAGTATTGATTAGCACGACCATCGGCACGTTCTTAATCGCTTCTGGTAATTTGCTGAGCGGATCGCCGATGGCGCGGGTGGCATAGTTTTCACGCTTAGCGGTGTAGCTGGCTTTGGAGTCTGCTAACTGGCCGTTGGTCGTAACGACGACGGCATCTTTTGGCAAAAACGCGGCTGAGACACCAATCGCACCAGGCAATACGCCGCCCGGATCATTGCGTAAATCGAGCACCAGACCTTTTAGATTAGGATCTTGCGTGTACAAAGCCTGAATTTTTTTTGCCATGTCTTCAACCGTCGGCTCCTGGAACTGGGCTATCCGCAACCAGGCATATCCGGGCTCTACCATCTTTGCTTTAACGCTTTGCTGTTTGATCAGCTCACGTGTGATGGTGACGACGATAGGCTTATCCTCGTTTTTGCGCGCCAGCGTCAGCGTGATTTTGCTATTTGGTTCGCCACGCATTTTTTTGACGGCCTCATCCAGACTCAGACCTTTGATCGGTATCGAATCCAGACGCGTAATCAGATCGCCCGGTTTGATACCAGCGCGATAAGCGGGCGAATCTTCAATCGGAGAAATGATTTTGACGTAACCATCTTCCATCCCGACTTCAATGCCCAGACCGACAAATTTGCCTTGCGTACCTTCACGTAATTCTTTGTAGGCTTTTTTATCCAGATAAGCTGAATGCGGATCGAGTGAAGCGACCATGCCAGAAATGGCTTCGGTCAATAGTTTGCTGTCTTCTACGGGCTCGACGTAGTCGGTCTTGATCATGCCGAAAACGTCAGCCAGTTGCCGTAGTTCTTCCACGGGCAAAGGTGAACCGGTATTTTTTTGTGCCAAAGCAGAAAACTGGATCGTCGCAGCAACGCCAGCGATAACGCCAAAACTGATTAAGCTAAAACTTTTTATTTTGCTACCCATTTCAATATCCACATCTCATCTGATTGTTGCCCACGTCAATGGGTCGAATACGCGCCCTTGATACCTTAGCTCAAAGTATAAACCTGATTCTTCATTGCCGCCGCTATTACCCGCGCTGGCGATGACGTCGCCGGTTTTTACGATGTCGCCCACATGTTTTAAGACTGCTTGATTGTTGCTATATAAACTCAGATATTCGTTACCATGATCGACAATCACCATATTCCCAAAGCCGCGTAGCCAATCGGCAAACACTACTCGGCCAGCCGCAATCGCTTTGATTTCTGCGCCTTCTGCGGTCTTGATGAAAATACCTTTCCAGCTAGGGCCGTCCCCGCGTTTGCTACCAAACTTGGCGATTAATTCCCCTTTAACTGGCAGACGAAGTTGTCCTTTTAACTTGCTAAAATTGCCGTCAAAACTAGTCGCTACCGGTGTCTGCTCATTCTTTGCGATCACTTTACTTGGAGGTTCGTCATCGTCGATCGCATCGGGATTGGTCGGCTTGCCGGATTTTTTATTTTTGAGTGCTTTTTCTTGAGCGAGTTTTTCCAGGCGCTGTTTTTCTTTTTGTTTTGCTAATTGTGCTGCGCGTTCTTGTTCTGCTTTGATTTGTTCCGCAATCAATTTATTTAATTGTGTGACCAGATTGCCGAGACGCTGTTCATCTTTTTGCAGATTGTCGGCCTCTTTTTTTTGCGCGTGTAGTTTGTCGGCTAATTGCGCTAACAAAGTGCCACGTTTTTTCTTCTCTCCCTCTAAGGCTTTTTTATGCGTGATTTCTTCTTGCGCGATTTCGTCCAGATCGTCTTTAGCGTCTTGCTCTTCTTTGGCATTTTTTTGTACTGCGGCTAGGCTGGTGCGCAAGCCTTCTATCATTTTGGCCTGGGTTTGCGAGACATAACCCATGTATTGCAAATCACGATTGATGCGGTTGGGGTTGTCGCCCGATAGTAGTAGCTTGATGCGGTCGCTGTCGCCACGCATATATTGATGACGCAAAAAATCCGAGAGCTGCTTTTTTTGCTGCTCGACCTTGGCGCTGAGTCTGCTCTGTTCGGCTAATAATTGTTGCAGGCGGGTCTGGGTCTCGTTTTGCTCAGTTTGCAAATCGCGCAAAGAACGATTGGCTTCAGAAATGGCTTGCTCAGAATCAGCCAGTGCATCGCTAGCTTTGTCTTTGGCCGACTCTGTTTTATTAATATCTTTTTTGAGTGCTTGCAGCTTTTGCTGTAACTCAGTGCGCTGCGCTTCGACTTGATTTTTTTGCGTCGTGCGGGCATTACTAGCTGCTTGAGCGGGATTACTTAGTCCACAGAATAAACTGAACAAACTACCAAGCATCAGCAGGCACAAGCCCAGCGGCACCCGTGAAGAGTACGCTGGCCTGGTACCTGTGTTTACTTTGTCTGCTTTGGTGTTGGTGTGCGTCACTGCGTTCAGCATCAAGGTCTTATCATGGTCTTACTTCGATTTCCCTTGGCTGGCAACTGCGTGCAATGCCGCTTCAATCGCGGATTGATCGCCCAGATAGTAATGCTTGATGGGTTTTAAATCGGCATCCAACTCATACACCAGCGGTTGCCCGTTAGGTATATTTAAGCTGACGATATCTGCATCGCTGATGCCATCTAACATTTTGATCAAGGCGCGCAAACTATTGCCATGGGCACTGATGATGATACGTTTGCCGGCACGGATGGCGGGGGCAATTGTGTCGTCCCATGCAGGCATGACGCGATCTACCGTGTCTTTTAAACATTCAGTCAGCGGGATTTGTGAGCGTGTTAAACCAGCATAGCGTGGATCGTTGAAAGAAGTCCGGCTGTCATTTTCTGGCAAGGGATCGGGCGGTGTATCGTAGCTACGACGCCATACAAGAACCTGTTCATCGCCATACTGCGCAGCTGTTTCTGCTTTATTTAAACCTTGCAAAGCACCGTAATGGCGTTCATTCAAACGCCAGTCGTGTACGACGGGCAACCACATCAGGTCCATTTCATCCAGCGTACCCCAGAGTGTGCGGATAGCGCGTTTAAGGACGGAGGTGTAAGCCACGTCAAACATAAAACCAGCTTCTTTTAAGAGTTTGCCTGCCTGGCGCGCTTCTGCTACGCCTTTTTCAGTCAGATCAACATCGGTCCAGCCAGTAAAACGATTATCAAGATTCCAGGTGGATTCGCCGTGGCGCATCAAAACGATTTTGTACATGGTGTAATGAAGTGTGATTAAAAAGAAGTTTGGAGTTTAGGACTTACGCAAAACAGTAGAGCAGCAACTACAACAGCATCTATTTTATAATGGGCGCGTTCTTTAAAACCATTTATAACAGGGAACTTCTAAAAACCCTTTAATCGAGATGCAGCGCTAGGCGCAAAACGTGGCAATACGTCGGTATTGCGAGGCTTTGCAACGACGCGATGCGCTCGAGTATGGGGTTTTTAGAAGTTTCCAACGATCTATAACCATATTACCCATTGGAATACTGTGAAATTCTTAATTGAAAACATCTGGATGATTGCCGTCGCCCTCATTTCTGGCGGTGCTTTGTTGTTCCCCGTACTGCAACGTCGTGGCGCCAAGCTAACGCAATTGCAGGCAACGCAAGTCATGAACCAGGGTAAAACTGTCGTGTTAGATGTACGTGACGCAGAAGAATTTGCTGCCGGTCATTTGCCAAACGCCAAAAATATTCCTCTGGCCGATTTGTCTAGCCGCGTAAAAGAACTAGAAAAATCAAAAAACAGTACCATCATTACTGTGTGCGAGCGTGGTGTGCGGTCTGCATCCGCGGTTGGCGTACTCAAGAAGGCTGGATTTGAGCAAGTGTTTAGTCTTGAGGGCGGTGTTTCCGCATGGAAAACTCAAGGATTGCCAACAGTTAAGTAATTGCCGAACGACAAGTAAGTCAGTTCGGTGAATAATTGAATAAATCATTAAAATAAGTAGATATTTAAGTTAGCAGGAGAAAATCATGACAGCGCATGTTGTAATGTATAGCACCGCAGTTTGCCCATATTGCACTATGGCAGAGCGCCTGCTGAAGTCAAAAGGCGTGGATGAGATTGAAAAAATCCGTGTCGATCTGGACCCGGTTGTGCGCGAAAACATGATGCAAAAGACTGGCCGCCGGACAGTACCGCAGATTTACATCGGCGAAACGCATGTCGGCGGTTTCGACGATTTGTCGGCGCTGGATCGTACTGGCAAGCTGGAAGCTTTATTGAATCCCGCTTGATCAGGCGAGGAATCGGCTCTGATCTGACTGCGGTTTTGCTCACTCAGGGTAATTTTTTTGGCGTGTAACACTGTGCTTCCTTGCCAGAGTCTCAATAAAATGTCATCACATTGACAAATCAATCAGCAAAAATCACTTAAATAGCAGATTTTTGCTGATTTTGCATTTCACTTGGTAGAATAACGCGCCGCGATCTTGAAATGGCCTGAATCAGCTCTATCTACAGCCATCTCGCTGTTCATTAATTGTTATTAATCTTTTAGAATTTTTAGAAAGTCTCACATGTCTGACGAAAATCTGCAGCCCGTATTTCAAATTCAACGCGTTTATCTGAAAGATTTGTCGCTTGAACAGCCAAACTCCCCAGCTATTTTTCTGGAACAAGAAGCACCAACGATCGAAGTCGCTCTGGATGTCAGCGCAGCGCCATTAGCCGACGGTATCGTTGAGTCCATCGTGACTGTAACGGTGACTGCTAAGGTCAATGATAAAGTTGCTTTTCTGGTTGAAGGCAAGCAAGCAGGTATTTTTGAAGCACGCAATATTCCTGCAGATCAGTTAGATCCACTGCTGGGTATTGGTTGCCCAAATATCATCTATCCTTACCTGCGTGCCAATATTGCTGATGTGATTTCCCGTGCGGGTTTCCCACCAGTACATTTGTCTGAAATCAATTTTGAAGCTTTCTACCAACAGCGTCTGCAAAATATCGCTGAACAGCAAGCTAAATTACAAGCTGAAGGCGGCGAACAAACACCAGCAACGACACACTAATTGCGCGTGATCGAGTGTTAGCCCGATGAGCTGGTTAATGACTAAATTAGCTTAGTTAATTGACTTAGCTAATTGACTTAGCTGATCGGGTTTAAAGTGGAAATTACTATGCGTCGTTCTCTGATTTTATCTGTACTGTTAGGTATCGCTTCTTGGTCTGGCATCGCCCAGGCCTTGGAGTTTAGAGCTATCGGTGCGTCCCCCGTGATTTTGTATGATGCGCCATCGACCAAGGGCGGCAAGGTGTATGTTGCGCCGCGTGGCATGCCAGTGGAAGTGATTTTGACTTACGGCACCTGGAGCAAAGTACGCGACATGGGTGGCGATTTAAGCTGGGTAGAATCAAAAGAATTGGTCGCGCGTCGCAATGTGGTTGTACGTGTCGCCAATGTCAAAGCCCACTCGGCTGCGGATGAAGCCTCGCCTATGGTGTTTAGCGCAGACAAAAATGTGTTGCTAGAAATGGCCGAGCCGGTGTCATCAGGATGGGTCAAAGTAAAGCACCGCGACGGACAGATTGGCTATGTCAAAGTGTCTGAAGTCTGGGGCGTGTAGCAGGCTGCAAGGTGATCGAAAAAAGGACAGCATGCTGTCCTTTTTTATATACTCCCCTCATTTATAAGAAAATATGCCCTATTGTCCATTGATTCTTTGGACAGTTTATAAATACTATATGGGGTATATATTTAATCTTTATTTGTATTTTCACAACGAGGTCAGGCAATCATGAACATAAGCGTACTTGGCGCTGGTGCCTGGGGCAGTGCATTAGCGATTTCTCTTGCCACTAAAAATCAGGTGTTGCTTTGGGGGCGAAAGCCCGAGCTGATGCAGCAAATGCAGACTCAGCGCGAAAACCAGACCTATCTTGCGGGCTGTCCTTTCCCTACTGATTTACAAGCCACAGCCGATTTTGAGCAGGCTATGGCGCATGCAAGTTCGGCAGATGGCTTGTTGATCATTGCCACCTCGGTATCTGGCTTACGGCCTTTATTGCAGCAATGTCTGCCATTTCAGCCGCAGCATGTGGTCTGGTTGTGCAAAGGGTTTGAAGAGGGCACGCAACTGTTACCGCATCAAGTGGTGCGTCAGGTTTTAGGCGATGCGGTGCAGGCGGGCGCTTTAACCGGCCCCTCGTTCGCGCAAGAGGTTGCTAAGGGTTTGCCGTGTGCACTGACCATCGCTTCTACCTCAGCAGAGCTGTGCCAAAAAGTCGTCAGTGCGGTGCATGGGAATGCGATTCGGGTGTATTCCAGTGATGATGTGGTCGGTGTAGAAGTCGGTGGTGCAGTGAAAAATATTCTGGCCATCGCGACCGGCATTGCTGATGGTTTGGGTTTAGGTTTAAACGCAAGGGCAGCCCTGATGACACGCGGCCTGGCAGAAATCAGCCGCCTCAGCGCCGCTCTAGGCGGACGCGCGGAGACTCTGATGGGTTTGACCGGCGTAGGGGATTTGATTTTGACATGTACCGGAGATTTGTCACGTAACCGCAAAGTCGGTCTGGCGTTGGCGCAGGGTAAATCCTTGTCGTTGATCGTACAAGAATTAGGGCATGTTGCCGAGGGCGTGCGTTGTGCGCAGGCAGTCAAAACTTTAGCCGCCAGTTTGCAGGTGGAGATGCCAATTACCGATGCCGTCGCTGGCGTGTTGTTTGATCAAATTTCTGCGCAGCAGATGATTGCCCGTTTATTGGCGCGTGATGCTAAGCAGGAAGTGCTTTAACTTTATCAATGTTTGACGAAGATATCGAGGACTATGGTTGTGTGTAAGTGCGGCGCAACTTGGGATGATGTAGCACGCGGTTGATCACGGAATCCAGCACGAGCTGGCTACGCAACAACTCCCGGGTTTTTTGTATGCCTAATGTCGGTAAATACAGTATCGCGAGATCGACCACAAACCGGGTACGAATGTCTTTTCTGCGCAAAGATAATTTGCGATGATAAAGTTGTTTGCGGCGTCTGCTTCCTGGCATACATATACCTTAGTCCTAAGACATTGCCTGACATTACATGACGCATCAATCTTAATCTTGTTCGCCTTCTATGGGCAGCTTTTTTGCTAAACGGTTTTGTTCTTGTCGTAGCGCCGACGCAGATTTTTGGTGGCTACCTGCTGCGCGCTGTTTTGCTGCAACGGCAACTGGATTACGTGGTTTGGTTTGTGCAGGGTCAAGTCGAAAGGTCAGCTTCTGGCGTGTGCCTGTCGTTTTATTTGCCATCACTACTCCTTTCTCTTTTTAACTATTGTTTTGAAGTTAAGTTAATCGCTTGCAGTAACAAAGAGTATTAAGATTTATTACCGCAAGCCTCAAGCCAGGCTAAATTTGTATTTGATGCGTGTCAATGGCTATCAATTCAACGCGCAGTAGACATTAAGTAGACACTAAGTAGACATTAAGTCGACGTCAAATCGGCATCAAATTAAATCACAAAACATAGCGTGATAAATCCTCATCTACCGACAATGCCTGCAGCCGCTGCTCTACGTAAGCGGCATCGATCACAATGGTTGTGCCACTATTTTGATGCGCATCGAAGGAGATTTCTTCCAGCAATTTTTCCATCACCGTATAAAGACGTCGGGCGCCGATATTTTCTGTGGTCTCATTGACTGCGTAAGCGATGCCCGCCAGTCTTTGCACGCCCTCATCAGTAAAGTCTATCGTCACGCCTTCTGTCTCCAGCAAGGCTTTGTATTGATGCGTTAAACAGGCGTCGGTGCTGGTTAAGATGCGCTCAAAATCGGCAATCGACAAAGATTCTAATTCAACCCGGATCGGAAAACGTCCTTGCAGTTCGGGTATCAAATCAGATGGCTTGGCCAAATGGAAAGCGCCTGAGGCGATAAATAAAATATGATCCGTTTTGATCATGCCGTATTTAGTATTGACCGTAGTGCCTTCGACCAGAGGCAATAAATCACGCTGCACACCAGCACGCGATACCTCGGCGCCACCAGACTCAGAACGTGATGCGATCTTATCGATCTCATCTAAAAATACGATGCCGTTTTGTTCCACATTGTGTATTGCTTGCTGTTTCAGCTCGTCTTCATTGACCAGCTTGCCGGCTTCTTCTTCGATCAAAATTTTCAGAGCATCTTTAATCTTGAGCTTACGAGATTTTTTGCGTCCGCTACCAATGCCGGAGAACATGGATTTGATCTGCTCAGTCATTTCTTCCATGCCGGGTGGTGCCATGATCTCCATGGTGGGCGCGGTCTCGGCTACTTCGATATCGATTTCTTTATCGTCTAATGTACCTTCACGCAGACGCTTGCGAAAAATTTGTCGCGTATTGTTATCCGCAGTTTTGCCAGCCTCTTTTTCTGCATTGTCTGCTGACACTGCAATAGTTTCAGACACCTCTTTATTGGGACTAAAACCAAAATCACGGGCTGGTGGTAGCAAAATATCCAGGATACGATCTTCCGCCGCATCTTCAGCACGGGCACGTACTTTGCGAGTTGCTGCTTCGCGGGTTTGTTTGATACCGATATCCACCAAGTCGCGGATAATCGTATCTACGTCGCGGCCAACATAACCGACTTCGGTAAATTTAGTAGCTTCGATTTTGATAAAAGGCGCATCTGCCAGTTTTGCTAGACGACGTGCAATCTCGGTTTTACCAACACCAGTCGGTCCTATCATCAGAATATTTTTAGGCGTGATTTCATGTCGTAATGGTTCCGGGACTTGCTGTCTGCGCCAGCGGTTGCGTAATGCAATGGCGACGGCACGTTTGGCGCGGGCTTGGCCAACGACATGTTTATCGAGTTCAGAAACGATTTCTTGCGGGGTCATATTCATGGTGCGATCCAAATCAGTCGAGAGTTTCTATCGTGTGGGATAAATTGGTGTAAATGCACAATTCGCCAGCGATCGTCAGTGATTTTTTCACGATCTCGATAGGGGATAAATCGGTATTTTCTTGTAAAGCTTTGGCAGCTGACTGGGCAAATGTGCCGCCAGAACCAATCGCGCCGATGCCGTCCGTCGGTTCCAACACATCGCCATTGCCGGTGATGACGAGCGTAGTCTCTTTGTCAGCGACTAATAGCATCGCTTCCAGCCGGCGCAGCATGCGGTCGGTGCGCCAGTCTTTGGCAAGTTCGACCGAGGCACGCATCAGGTGGCCTTGGTGTTTTTCCAACTTGGCTTCAAACCGTTCAATCAGCGTAAAAGCATCCGCAGTACCGCCTGCAAAACCGGCTAATACTTTGTTGTGATACAGCTTGCGCACTTTACGGGCAGTACCCTTCATGATGATATTGCCGAGTGTGACTTGGCCGTCGCCACCGAGTGCGACCAGATTGCCGCGTCGTACTGACAAGATGGTGGTGCCGTGAAATTGTTCCATGTGATCCTCGAATAATGATGTGCAGGTAGCGATCATCCGTTGGCGAGCTCGCCAAACTTGATACGCTTAAGCTAATAATGGCGTGCTGATTGTTTTAGACAGCCTTCGATCGCGTTGGATAGAAATGGGGCTAGGTCTTCAAATTACAAGATAGAACAGGAATCAGAGGTGGCTTGCAACTTTAACCGAGAATTTCCATTAGGATTTGAGCTGATGACCGAAAATACGCCGTCAGCACTCAAATAGCACTTCTGGTACGCCGACTGGAAAATCTCGGTTAATAGTGTGCGACTAACTTATTAATGCTTGCGAGGGAAGATGGTAGCGACGCTTTTCAAACCCATGGCATTAAACAAGGCCATGACTAAGTAGTTAACTTCCACAAATTGAATGTGATTATCTCTAACACCCGCGATGGGTACCAGGCCATTGAGTAACTGTGCAGAAGCACCAAATTCGACTCGGTCCAGACGTGAACAATCTAATACTATTTGGTTGTACAGTTTGGAGTGCTCGGTAATTTGTGCGATCAAAATATCGGTTTTACCTTCAATCACTGTTGGCATCATAAACCGATGGGCTGATTCTGTTTCGAGTTGAATTTCTGGAAATGAAGTGGTGACTTTGTTCTTTGGCGCTTCAAAAGAAGGAGGGGAAACTTCGAAGGTAATGCAGTAATCCATACTGACTTCTTCAAATGCTTTTTCAAAATGCAGTAGTTGCAAAATTTCCAACAATAGCAACCACGGTGCTTCGGTTTCGTCACGCCTGCCAACTTGCAGTATCGCGCGGATGTTATCGGCCAGGTCTTGAGCTGCAACTAACATCAAGTCATGTTTAGTTTTTTTCAGATTTTTGAGCGCACGCAATAACAAGCCACAGCCGACTGCATCGACATTTTTTACGCGAGTAAAATCCAGCTTAATACTTTGACTTTGCTTGCTGACTTGTTGCAAGCGTTCCAGCAATTTGATGATGTTGCCATCTAGCTGCCCAGGGAAAGAAATATTTGCCGTTGTCTGATTTGTATCATCGCCTGATTTGTCCATCTGGTAGCGTGAATCATGCCAAATCGGTGGCGACATCTCGTATTTACTGGCGTACTCCAATGACAGACGGTCAAACTGGGCTTGATTGTTTGAAATTTCGTACAGATCAAACAGCATGTACCAGCCAATTTGTTCTGCTTGACCCAAATTTCTATTATGAATCGCAGCCTGCAGCATTTGTTCGGCAACTTCTTTTTGACCGCTGGCGAATAAAATCGCCGCTTCTTCTAGTAAAGGAACAGACTCTGTCTCTGCCAGATCTGCGGTCATTAAATCGGTATGCTGTTCCAACAAATAATCTGTAGTAGGCATTGCCAGAGGCAGCGTACTTTGGAAGTCTGTAATCGGCTCAGTTGCCGACGCAGGTTTGCTGGCAGAATTGGCTTTTGCATCAGGAGTTGTTTTATTGGGCAGTACATTTTTTGTTTTGCCCATGTCACGCGACATTTCAAATTCTATCGCATCAATTTTACGCGCTGTTGCTCTAGCCATATGGCGTTGAGCCATGATGGAATTTGATTGTGCGTCGTCACTGGACGTCACCAAGATATCCGTATTGCCGCTTTTAGAACGTGTTTTTTTGGCAGAAGTTTTCAGCGCGGAGTCTTTCTCCTGCTGACCATTCTTTTTGCCGAAAAGTGAAAAAATCCCCACGTTATTCCTGAATATAAAAAGACAAAATGTATCTTTTATTTTGATTAAAAAATAATCTTAATTTGTGCTGAACGTCATTCACAAACAAGCAATTTTCCGAAGCTAAAGTATAGTCTGAATCATGTAACTATGGTTAGTCACTTATGCTGCCTACACAGGCTTAAGCGTAAATTTCAGTGCATGAATTGTAACGAACTTGAATTATTTCATGTGTAATTGGTTTTACTTTAACCAGCACAATTGATTTTTGAAAAAAAAGAAGCTGTCCTTATCTCTTAATCCTTTGTATTGAACTTAGGCCGAGTTCTGACGATCGTTTGCCATTACTTGTAATAAAAATACACTTTCTATCTTGTCGGTAGCAAAGAAAGCATTAGTTTCAATAACGGCTATCTATTTTTAAAAATTACATCTGCGCAGAACATCACAAGCAGATGCAGGCAATATTTTAGAAAATATTGCCTGCAATCAGTTGTGGTAAAAAACCTACAATTTTATGGCTTGACTGGACTATTTAGCCGGACAGACGGTTCTGCAGGCGTAAAACTCACCGGGTTAGTGAATAAATTTTACGCAAAAAAAAGCGCGCAAGGTTCAGTTGCACGCTTCTTTATAAAGTTTGGCTATGGCTTAATCGCCGTATAGCTTTTGTTTCATTTCACGTCGTTGCTGCGCTTCTAACGACAATGTTGCCGTTGGACGTGCCAGCAAGCGTGGTACGCCAATCGCTTCGCCAGTTTCTTCGCACCATCCGTATTCGCCTTCATCAATACTGGCGATAGATTGCTGTACTTTTTTCAGCAGTTTGCGTTCACGGTCGCGGGTGCGTAGTTCCAGGGCATGTTCTTCTTCGATCGTGGCGCGATCTGCCGGATCAGGTACCAACACAGTTTCACGCAGGTGCTCTGTGGTTTCGTCGGCGTTTTTAAGCAAATCCTTTTCTAGCTGTTGCAAACGGGCTTTGAAAAAAGCCAGTTGTGCAGCGTTCATATAGTCTTTCTCGCCCATCTTGAGAAGTTCTTCCTCAGTGAGCAGAGCTGCTGGTGCGCTGACTGTAACAGTCGATTTAGGTGATTTAGTTGCCACTTCGCTTACTTTCGATACGACGGGTTAATACATAAGAAATAGCACAATGTTGCATTCAGGCCGCTATTATCCTCCCCTTACTGGCAAAGTAAATGACATCCGTATGAAGTCTGTCGTTGCTTTGCTTGGGCGCTTCAATTAGTTCGCCCCATTCAGTAGCCCGCTAGTTTATACCAAACATAGTCTTAAACCATCAATAAATACGTCTTTGGGCAGATTTTTGCCAATAAACACCATCTTACTCTCACGCAACTCATCATCGCTCCACTTAGCGCCGACATCTGTGCCCATAATTTGATGCACGCCTTGGAAAATCACCTTGCGGTCTGCACCATCCATTAACAGCACGCCTTTGTAGCGCAACATGCGTGGTCCGAAGACTTGTACTAGTCCGCCCAAAAACTCGTCGAGTTTGCCGGTGTTAAACGGACGATCACTTTTAAACACGAAGGCGGCGATGTCGTCCGAGTGGTGCGCATGATGGTGGTTGTGTTCGTTGTGATGATTGTGCTGATGATCTGCATGATCATGCCCGCAATGCTCGTCATGTACGTGCTCTTCTTCTTGTTCTGTCTGTAAAAAATCTGGATCAAGTTCTAGTTTGGCATTCAGGTTAAAGCCTTTTAAATCCAGTACCTCGCTGATCGCTACCTGGCCAAAGTCGGCAGTGCTGATGGTCGCGCGCGGATTCATACGTACCAGGCGCTGGCGCAGTTGGTCGACTTGTTCCGCATCGACCAGATCGGTTTTAGACAGAATAATTTTGTCGGCAAAACCGACTTGCCGTTGCGCTTCTTCATGCTCATTTAATTGTTGCATGGCGTGACGTGCGTCAACCATGGTGACTACGGCATCCAGCATGTAGTAGCTGCCGACTTCTTCATCGACAAAAAAAGTTTGCGCTACCGGACCTGGATTTGCCAGGCCGGTAGTTTCGATAATCACGCGATCGAAATTGAGTTTGCCTTCGTTCTTTTGCTGGATCAGATTACTTAGTGCGACGATCAGATCGCCACGCACGGTGCAACAGATGCAGCCGTTGTTCATCTCGATAATTTGTTCGTTGCTGTTGTGAACGAGGATTTCGTTGTCGATGTTTTCCTGACCGAATTCATTTTCGATGACGGCAATTTTATGTCCGTGATTCTCTTGCAGAATACGATTCAGCAGCGTGGTTTTCCCTGAACCTAAAAAGCCAGTCAGGATAGTCGTCGGGATTAAAGCCATGTCAATCAAGTCCTTAGTCAATTTTATGTCGCGCAGTCTGCGCACCAACCTTTGATGGTCAGTTCTATATCGTGATTTTGAAAACCTTTGCCCAGCGTCGCTTGCAGCGTCACTTGCAATTGGTCTTGCAGTGAGGGATGGTGATGTGCCTGATTGGTGCAATGCAGTTCTTCATCCAGGCAAAACACTTTGGCGCAGCGAGTGCATTTGAAATGACCATGCTGATGTTGAATGCCGCTGGCAACAATGTGCGGCTGATGATCGCTCCCTGTGTTGTAGCGAAATATTCTGTCGTCACCGGCAATTTTATGCGCCAGACCGGCATCAGTCAGGCAATCCAAAGCGCGGTATAGCGTAACTCTGTCCATGTCGGGCAAAGCATCTTGCGCCTCTTGATGCGATAGCGCACGTCTGGTGTCTAGCAGTACTGTCAATACACTCAGGCGCGCATCCGTCACGCGGATGGCGGCTTGGCGCAGCATCGTTTCGGCCAGCGCACGACCTTGATCCGGTGGCATGCTGGCAGAAACTGGCTGGCTAGATGATGTGGATTTCATGGGCGGGCTGATGGTGAAATGAGTGAGCTGAGTGTGCGGGTCAAATCTCGATTGAACCGAATGCTAAAAACGCGATGTCACATTATGCCTGAAAATGCAATTGAGTTGCAAAAATGGGTGCTCAGAGCTGGATGGAAATTGGATTTTGCTAAGTGGAATTGCCGCTATCTTGAACGCACAATAAAATATACTCCTATATAGTATATTTTATTGTCCTTATATTCCTTGGTCATCATGGGTTATTTATAAAAAACGGTGGGGAGTATAGTAATTTATCGACTATAAGCTGATCGGCATGGAGCCAAATAGTAGCGGCTAAATGCAACTTATTTTTTTGCCCGTGGATGTGCCTGATCATAGACTTTTGCCAGATGCTGGAAATCCAGCGAGGTGTAAATCTGGGTGGCCGCGATGGAACTATGGCCCAACATTTCTTGCACGGCCCGCAGGTCGCCGGAGGATTGCAGCACATGCGAGGCGAAAGAATGGCGCATGACGTGTGGGCTGACATCGGCTGGAATGCCTAAGGATTGGGCATGGGCTTTAATGCGTAATTGCACCAGCCGTACAGAAATCCGGCTACCGCGCTCGCTTAAAAATAGCGGATGCGGATCGGCTTTCAGCAGGGTAGGACGAATAGCCAACCAGGTTTTGATTGCCTCCAGTGCCGGACGACCGACCGGTACTATTCTTTGTTTATTGCCTTTACCTGTGACATGGACTTCTGCCTGCTGCATGTCCACCCAGCCTTGTGAGCTATGTTCTTTTTGATGAGATTGCAGAGCGTCCAGCGCCACCAGTTCTGACACCCGTAAGCCACTGGAATAGAGCAATTCAAACATGGCACGGTTAGCCGCTTGCGTCGCCGTATCCGAGCGATGTTGCGATACCAGACGCACCGCATCGTCGGTACCCAAGGCTTTTGGTAAGGATTTACTTTTTTTCGGTGGTTTGATGCCATCCACCGGATTGGCAATCATCGTAGTTTGCTCTGCCAGCCAGCGATAAAAGCCGCGCCAGCAAGACAGTTTGCGCGCAATCGAACGTGGATTTAAATCTTGCGCATGCAGTTGCGATGTAAAGCGCCGGATTTGATGATGCGATATATCTGTCAAATCACTTTCAGCTGCAAACTTGAGCAACTCGGCTAAATCTAACCGGTAACTTTCCACCGTATGAGGTGATAACTGCCGCTGCGACCGCAACATCTCCAGATAGTCTGTAATGCGGTTTTGTTGCGCCTCAGTGGACATGATGTTGAATTCTTAGTGAGCAGTTTTAAGATATGAGCGACATCGACCAAATTTATATTGCTATTACGATAGGCTCGTTAAAAAGTAATCGCATCATTTCATATACTGGTTAATCAACTAATCAATCAGACAGCTCAGTGCAGCGCTGCTGGTGTCTGCAATTTTGACTAAAAAATCGGTCGCCATTTCTTTGGTAAAACGAGCTGGGTCGGGAGAGCCAAGTACCAGCAAGCCAAAGGTGTTCGGTGAGCCGGCTCCTAGCGAAATACGTAAAGGTAGCATCGCGACGGATTCAATTTTCTCGTCTGTTTCTATCCAGGTTGATGCTTCAAAATCTTGATTTTTCCCGCAGAAAGGCGTGCCTAATCCTTTGGCGAATAACTGTGCGTCTTCGCTTACCTCTTCTGCAAACCAGGTATGCGAAAAGTCTTCAGCGACTTGCCACAAGCGCAGCGTTGCGTAAGGCAAAGAGAAAATATCTTGCAAGCCTTGTGTCAGCACATACGGGAGTTCGACGTCGTTACGTGCTAATAGTAAAGAGCGCGTCCATGTCTGAAACTTGGTAGTGATCGCATCGTTTTCTTGAGCGATGCGCATTAACTCTGCCATGCGCAGTTCCAGCACTTTATATTTTTCACGCACGACTTCCATTTGCCGCTCTTGCAGCGAGATGGCGCGCCCGAGTACTGGGCTAGTCAGTTTAACGCTGGATAAAAGCTCAGCATGCTCTTCAAAAAAGTGCGGATGGCTGACGAGGTAAGTGGCGATATCGGTGGAGTTCATGCTTAAAACTTTATAAATGTTCGGTAGCGAATTTTGCATAATTCTATGCAAAAAATGATGCAAAGATAACTGCAGGGTTTTGGTGGTACGGACTGCCGAAAATACATTGATAGATACATTGGCCAATACATTAGAACTCAATGTTATGTGAATGTCTTAAATATCAATTTCACCTTCATACACAGTGACTGCCGGACCGCTTAAAAATACCGGTTGGCCTTCACCTTGCCAGGCAATTGACAGCTCGCCGCCCTGCATACTGACACGGACTGGCGATGTCAGCAAACCACGGCGTATACCAGCGACTGCTGCCGCGCAGGCACCAGTGCCGCAGGCCAGAGTCTCGCCAGCGCCGCGCTCAAATACGCGCAGACGAATATGCTGCGCATCTAGCACTTGCATAAAACCAGCATTCACCCGTTTAGGGAAGCGCGGGTGATGTTCAATCACGGGTCCGTCAAGAGCGACCGCAGCGGTGTCGGTATCGTCCACCACTTGCACCGCATGCGGATTGCCCATAGAGACGACTGAGAAAAGCGCTGCTTTGCCATTGATCAATAAAGGCCAGAGCGAGTCGTGTCCCTGGGGTGTCGCGTTTAGTCCGGCAGCATCAAATGGTACGGCAACTGCATCAAGTATCGGTGCACCCATGTTGACCGTAATACGGCCGTCGGCCTCTAAGCGCGGCTCAATAATGCCCGACATGGTTTCTACTTTGATGGCCGATTTAGAGGTCAGTTTTTTGTCGATGACAAAACGCACAAAAGCGCGTGAGCCATTGCCACATTGCTCGACCTCGCCGCCATCTGCGTTGTAGATACGGTAGCGGAAATCAATCCCTGCGGTGTCAGAGCGTTCGACCACCAGGATTTGATCGGCGCCAACACCAAAGCGGCGATCAGCCAGCAATTTCCACTGCTCAGGCGTAAAAGAAATAGCTTGATTGATGGCGTCAATCACAACAAAGTCGTTACCTGCGCCATGCATTTTGGTGAATTTGAGTTTCATCGTTTTATTATAACTTGCTTGATGTTGGTTCTAGCGCTGATCAAGGGTTTGCCGCTACTACTTTAGCCGTGACTTACCCGTCAACCTTAGTGCAAAGGGAAAATTTCTGCGTTTGGTATCGGTCTAATATCGGTCTGGCATCGGCCTTACATCGGCCTATCTTGGGCTCAAATATTTGGCTGCATTGATCAAGATTAATAAGCATACTCCATATTAGTATATATAGAGTGTCCATAACTTAATTGACCTTCATGCCATAAATAGAAAAAAATTAGGGGAGTATATTGATTCGCGTGGCTCTGTTTATAAATCGCCGATGAATCTTCCTGATGATGTTATCGGCGATGGTAACAACATTTTTAGCGCAAATACGCTAGCTTTTCGCCGGTATAAGTTAGCCTAAACAGTGATCGCCACTGATGCCCTCGTCGGCAGTCTTCTCTAATTTCAGGCAATCTTAGACAATTTTATACACGCCGCAACCTAGGACGACATCTTTGGAAACCGGCACGATGTACGATGTTTTCGTATCCACATTCTTTGTGTTCGGGTTCAAAATCGTGTAATCAACCCAGCCGCCGCTGCGCGGGATTGCGAAGGCGTCAGCAACTAATTTGCGACCATCCAATCCGGTGACTTGTAGCAGATTGACTTGTAATTTAGACGAATTCCCGGCAAAGGCTATGTATTGGCCGCTACGGTCAAAGGCAAATACGTACATGTCGCGGTCAGCAAATTGGTGATTTTTATCGGCGGTAATGAGCTGCAGCGCAGCTTTACCGCTGTTTTGGTAAAGCGCCACTGCTTTTTTAACCAAGGCATATGCTTCATCTGCCGTGCCTTGCCGCAGTTTGAATGAGGACACCGCTTTCGATAAGGCGGTAGCGCGATCTTCCAGATTGATGGACGCATTTTTGGCTTCTTCTGCCATCTGACCATTACTTTGGGTGATCTCATCCAGATGGCGTATCGCCTCTGAGATTTGTGCCAAGCCATTGCTTTGTTCTTCTGAGGCGGTAGAAATGGAGTTGATATTGCCTGCCAGATTACGGATGCCATCCACAATATCGGCCAGCGTGGTGTTGACCTCGTTAATCTGCGAGACACCTGTTTTAACCCGATTGACGGAATCATCAATCAGCAATTTGATCTCTTTGGCCGAGCCTGCACTACGTTGCGCCAGATTGCGCACTTCGGCCGCGACTACCGCAAAGCCACGCCCTTGTTCACCTGCGCGTGCCGCCTCAACCGCCGCGTTAAGAGCGAGAATATTGGTCTGGAAGGCGATGGTATCAATCAGGCTGACGATTTCTTGCATCTTCAACGCACTGGTTTGGATGCCATTCATAGATTCGACCGCTGCACTCATGGTGCTGCTACCCGATTCTGCAATCAGACGGACATTGGCGGCGAGAGTATCCACCGATCTGGCACTGGCGGCATTTTTTTGTACGGTTTCTGCCAGGTCTTCTACGCTGGCAGAAGTTTGCTCCAGACTGGATGCCTGCTGCTCCGTGCGAGTGGATAAGTCGCTGATGCCAGTCGCCAGTTGATGACCCAGTTGCGACACCATGCTGGAATTGGTTCTTACATTAGCGACCAGTGCCGACAAGTTGTAATTCATCGTTTCTAAAGTTTGCCCCGTGGTGGCTAACTCATCTTTTCCAATGACGATCACTTGTGTCGTCAGATCGCCCGAGGCACCTGATTTGGCGGCGAGGGTAACGGCAGTTAATCCCTGCATCAGCGAATAATAAAAGCCATAAAACAAATACGCGGCCAGTAACAATACTATCAGCGCGATTGCGCCAGCGGAATTGCGCTTAAAACGCAAGTCCTCGCTGCGCTCAAGTATGTTGGTAGCTTTATTCTGTTCGGTCTGGCTGGTTTGTATAGCTGGTGAGGCGACTTGACTATCTGCCACTACGCTTTGAAGTTCTTGCTGATAATTAGAAATGATATTGACGCTCAGAAGCAACATCGGTAATACAAACACAGCTGCCATACACAATAATTTGGCGCGCAAACTGAACTTGCCCATGATCAGGCTAGACGGAGCCATAAAGCGACTGACAAGCTGTTGGAGAGTTGCCATGCTGTCCTCTTTAAAAGGTTGTGGTGTTAGCTAATTCGTTTCAATGATTTTCTTGCGATCAATCCAGTTCAAAATCATTGTCGCAGATTTTTAAGCTGATTTAATCGATTCCCGTATCCGTATTGAACTTGGTGGGACGGTAGTAGCAAAGCTGCGTCCTAGTTTTAAAGCGACTTTATCAAGCGCGACCTCATCGGTACGCCGGGGCGCGGCTTAGCGGGATTTCGTTTTGGTTTAATTTTGGTTTGGTTGAGATAGCATTCAAAAACCAGTACACTTCCTTCATCTGTCAGTCATACTGTACTGGTCTTTTTGTGCTGTACTGTCCATTGAGACGGGCAGTACACCATGTTAGTGTGCGAGGCATCGTAATCCATCCTTAGATCAAACGAGATCAAACGAGTTAAAACGATCACTGCGAACTATCACCTCGTTGTATGAGTGTGTGCTGTTCCTGTATTTTGGTTTAGAGGTGGGATAAAAAGTATATGATTCACTCACAAGGTGATTCTTTCGATTCGATTTAAGGCGATACCCTCGCCTGGTGAAAAGCACGGAGACCCCATGAACGCACCCATCAAGTCACAGACGTTGATCGACAATGACATCACGCTGGACGACAAATTTACCCTAAAGCGCGGCCGCGCTTTTATGACTGGCACGCAAGCGCTCATCCGCTTGATGATGCTGCAACGTCAAGCCGATGAAAAAGCCGGGCTCAACACCGCTGGCTACATCACAGGCTATCGCGGCTCACCGCTAGGCAACGTCGATCTGACTGCCGCCAAAGCTAAAAAACATTTAGAAAAAGCGCATGTCAAATTTCATCCTGGCGTGAATGAAGATTTAGCCGCAACCTCGGTCTGGGGTACGCAGCAAGTCAATTTATTCCCCGGCGCTAAATATGACGGAGTATTTGCGATGTGGTACGGCAAAGGTCCAGGCGTCGATCGTTGTGGCGACGTGTTTAAACATGCGAATCTGGCAGGCACGTCCAAACATGGTGGTGTACTGGTCATCGCGGGTGATGATCATGCCGCGAAGTCTTCTACCGCTGCGCATCAGTCCGAACATATTTTAAAAGCCTGCGGTATTCCGGTGCTGTACCCGTCCTCGGTACAAGAGTATTTAGATTACGGCTTGCATGGTATTGCGCTCTCTCGCTACACCGGCTTGTGGGTATCGATGAAATGTGTGACCGAAGTGGTCGAATCAGGCGCCTCCGTCGATATCGATCCTGATCGCATCAAGCCGATTATCCCTAGCGATTTCCAGATGCCAGCGGATGGCATCAGCATCCGTACTCCCGATCCAGTATTAGCGCAAGAAACGCGCATGATCAACTATAAATGGTACGGTGCTCTGGCCTATGCGCGTGCCAATAAACTCAATCAAATTATCTGGGATAGTCCACGTGCCAAAGTCGGGATTATCACTGCCGGTAAGTCTTATTTAGATACACGTCAGGCATTGGCCGATCTGGGGATTGATGAACAAGCGGCTGCCGATATCGGTATCCGTTTATACAAAATCGGTATGACCTGGCCGCTGGAATCCCAGGGCGTGCGCGAATTTGCGACAGGTCTGGATGAGATTCTGGTCGTGGAAGAGAAGCGTCAGATTCTGGAATACGCGATTAAAGAAGAACTCTACAACTGGCAAGATGATGTACGTCCGCGCGTCGTTGGTAAGTTCGACGACACCGGCGAATGGAGTGATCTGGATCACGCCGGTCATGGTGACTGGTTGCTGCCAGCAACGTATGAATTAAGCCCGGCACAAATCGCCCGTGCAATTGCATCGCGTATTACTAAATACTTCTCCGGCCATCCGGTAGAACAACGTGTGAAAGAGCGTGTAGCGTATCTGGAAGCCAAAGAAGCAGCTTTAAATATCGCTGCCAAGCCCGACCCTAACAAAGACCGTGTACCGCATTTTTGCTCAGGTTGTCCGCACAATACTTCCACCAAATTGCCCGAAGGCAGCCGCGCATTAGCTGGTATTGGTTGCCATTACATGGTGACCTGGATGAACCGCGAATCTACCGTCTTCAGCCATATGGGTGGAGAAGGTGTGACTTGGGTAGGGCAGTCACCGTTCACTACCGAGAAGCATGTCTTCAGCAATCTGGGTGATGGTACGTATTTCCATTCCGGTCTGCTGGCGATCCGTGCTGCGGTGGCCGGCAAGGTCAACATTACTTACAAAATTTTGTTCAACGACGCGGTTGCGATGACGGGCGGTCAAGAGTTTGACGGTCCGCTCGATCCTGGCATGATTTCACGCCAGATCGCAGCTGAAGGTGTCACCCCGATTATCGTTGTGACCGATGAGCCAGAAAAATATCCAGCCGACTACAACTGGGCGCCCGGCGTCACTGTGCGTCATCGCAGCGAACTGGATGCAGTCCAGCGCGAACTGCGCGAAGTCATTGGTACCTCTGCCATGATTTATGATCAAACCTGCGCCTCAGAAAAACGTCGCCGCCGGAAAAAATTTGATAAAGATGGCAAACCTGGCTTTCCTGATCCAGCCAAACGCGCTGTGATCAATGAGGCTGTCTGCGAAGGTTGCGGCGATTGCTCCGTGCAATCCAACTGCCTTTCTGTCGAACCATTAGAAACCGAATTTGGTCGTAAGCGTCAGATCAATCAGTCTTCCTGCAACAAAGATTTTTCTTGCGTGAATGGCTTTTGCCCAAGTTTTGTTACGGTCGAGGGGGGCAAGCTGAAAAAGCCTGCCAAAGCCAAAGTAGAGCAGGGCACGGCGCTGGATGTAGCCAGCTTACCTGATCCAGTTTTACCTGCCACCACCGAGCCACTGAATGTCTTGGTAACAGGTATCGGCGGCACCGGCGTGATTACCATCGGTCAGGTGATGGCGATGGCCGCGCATCTGGAAGGCAAAGCGTGCTCGGTATTGGATATTACTGGCCTGGCACAAAAAGGCGGCGCGGTGATGTCGCATGTGCGCTTGGCAGACAATGCCGACGATCTACATTCCACTCGCGTCGGTACAGGTATGGCTGACGTCGTCATTGGTTGCGATGAAATCGTGACGGCGAGTCGCGATGCACTGTCACGCATGGGCGAGGGCCGTACCCGTGCCGTGGTCAATTCTTCCGTATCGCCGACATCGACCTTTATCAAAAATCCAGACTGGCAATTTCCTGTGGAAGCCGCCGAGGCGGAAATTGGCAAAGCCTGTGGCATCGATCGTGTGGACATGATCGATGCGTCCCACATTGCGACTACGCTGATGGGCGATAACATCGCCTCCAACATGTTTATGCTCGGCTATGCCTGGCAAAAAGGCTGGGTACCTTTGACCCAAGCCGCGCTGATGCGCGCGTTGGAATTGAATGCCGTTGCAATCGACTTCAACAAGCAAGCTTTTAACTGGGGTCGCGTCGCGGCACATGATCTGGCAGCGGTCAAAAAACTGGTCACGCCAGCGCAAGTGATTGAGCTCAAACGTGCACCAACTTTAGATGACACCATCAGCAAACGCATTGCTTTCCTCACGGAGTATCAGGACGCTGCCTATGCTTTGCAGTACAGCGAGTTTGTGAACAAAGTCAAAGCCGCAGAAACTAGCATCGCTGATGGCAAGCCATTACGTCTGACGGAAGCGGTCGCTAAATATCTGTTCAAACTGATGGCATACAAAGATGAATACGAAGTCGCCCGTCTGTACACCGATGGCAAATTCCAGCAAAAAATCGCTGGCATGTTTGAGGGTGACTACAAAATCAACTTCCATTTAGCGCCACCTTTGCTAGCTAAAAAAGATGACAAAGGTCATTTGATCAAGCAGCAGTTTGGCCCGTGGATGATGAAAGGTTTTGGCATCTTGGCCAAGCTCAAATCCCTGCGCGGTGGTGCGTTTGATATATTCGGCTACACCGCAGAACGCAAGATGGAACGCGCTTTGCCAGTCGAATACAAAGCCACTATCAGCAAATTGTTAACGCAATTGACGAAGGACAATTTGCCGAAGGCAGTAGCGATTGCCAGTATTCCAGAAGATATCCGCGGTTATGGCCACGTCAAAGAACGTCATTTTGAAGCGGCAAAAGCCAAAGAAGCAAGCTTGATCGCCGAGTTTTCTACCCCAAGTCAGGCACAAAAGGCGGCTTGATGCTGTAGAGGATAGGTTTGGGTAATATCAAAAATGACCGGTCTGACCGGTCATTTTTTTGTCACTACAATTGTCGGGTCACACAGAAGGTGAAAAGTGAGTCAAATTAGTGAAAATCGCGTGATGCACTTATTGAAAAGATCGTTCAGGCAGAGCCATTTTTCGCGAGACAAGCAATGGCTGCCGTACATTAGTCGGATTTCCACTTTCGGCACCTAGCGGTTAGTGGTCGTTAGTGACCATCGAACGTAAGTCTGGTTCAAGCCCAAAGCTGGCGTACGCCGCGCTCGGAAGCGGTTACTCAAGATGCAGTTTTAGCATTGAAATTCAGCTGCAGATCGAGACTTCCCGAGGGCTGTCGATTAGAACGACTGGTTCAGCGTCTTGGTGGTCAAGGCACCAACTCCCACCTTTCTAATGTTCATTTCAAAATTGCAGGCCCAAGGGGTTGGAGGCATTTGCAGCTGTACGAGTTGCCAGAACCCTGAACGCTTCGATTGCACCGGGAGATGTCTCCAAGATGTAGAGGACAACATCCGTAGTAGGTATCGACACAACTAACGGTTCGCTCTGCGCAGCGACAAGAAAAAACCATTGCGAGTGAAGCGCAATATGGCTGACCAAATACACGCCGCCGGGATTTTCTGAGGTTTGAGCTTAGAAACGCCCACTGGACCACGCTATCGACCGGCTGCTATCGCTTAATCGTGACATCTGAGTCAGGCCCAAAGCTGTCATTTAAATTGGGCATGAATTTCCAAATTCAGACTCGCATTGAGGGCTTTCATAAACGACGGTTAGAAGGGTTGGCAATGGCTCCGCCTCGAAGCTATGGCGATGCCAGATACCAAAGGCCATACTCCCAACCATCACAAAGGCGATATCCACCGTATAAAAAGATACCAAAAGAAACGCTCCGGCTCCGCGCACTGCACGATGTAGACGAGGCTGCCGGCCTTGCTGCTCATTGTGAAAATCCCAGTGTCGTTAGCCCTCATTAAAGGCAAACTCCTGTATCGGCTTGTTCTGGCGCACTAGCTTCAAACTCAAATTGCACAAGGGCTAGCGGCATACTCGCCTCTGAACTATTTTCGCAAACAAAGAAATCTATAAATGGGTACTTTCAAGCCTTTAAGCGCAGACCAATCAAGCTTCAGTCGTTTTTCGCCCCAGCCACAGCCCCCCATTCCCAGCGCCACGGCGATCCAGCCGAACAGGTATCCGCCCTTGTTAGACTCCGCAAGTGCCGCCCGCCAATCTGCAGTCTCGCGGTAGGTGATGGCTTGGCGGGCCGTTGTGCCTAGGCTGAACACCATGTTGTCGTCCTTCGCGTCAAACTTGGCAGTTACGATTTCGCTCTCGAACCCCTCGAGCGACCGCCCTAGGTTGGGCTCCTTGATGCGCACCGTTACTGTCCCTTGTGGTGACTGGATGTCGACATCGATGTAACGACTGAATAAGACGCCTTTTTTGGTTTTTTGCTCGGTGATGTTTATGTTCGTTATCTTACCGGTCACAGTGCTAAGCTGAGCCTCCGCTGGCGGCGGCATGGTGCGGTTGGGGTATAAGCGGTTTGTGAAATATTGGTCGCCCAGCCATACCAAGCCTCCCAGCAATAATACAAGAGATACTTTTACCAAACTCAATCTCAATCCCCCTCATGGTCCATGTGATTTGATTATAAGCAATATTGACAACGAAGCCATAATTTGCAGCTAATGTTGAAAATGTGCGGCGTACGCTCAGCGGGTGTCCTTGCGGTTGAGACGGTCTGTCGCGGATCGCAACACCTCTTGGCACGTCTTCTGTCTATTCAAACTACCCCTGTTTTTTGGACATCAGCCTACGTAGCTGTGTCACTTCGTCCGTGTCAAAAGCTCGCTTTTGTACGTGCGCGGTTTAACTGTTGTGCATATTACCAAAAAATCGTCGCTGTATAAATCCCCAGTATGCGTGCTAGCGCCACTATTCTATAGTTTGATCGACCGCAGGGTATAACGCAAGACCTAAAGATTAATCTGGGCGCTGTGGGATAATTTGGACATGGATTTCTCCTGAGAGTGGCTTGGGGTCTTGCATGCAGCGGTTTTGCCTGAAATCTATAAAAGTATAAAAATCCCGACAAACCCCGCATACTGCGATAGCTAGATTCTAGATGCCAAGACGCTGAAAAAGGCAATTGGAACGACTTGGTGAAAGACCGCTTGCGCCCCATACGAACCGCTCAAGAAAATCGTTTGACCTGCTCCTAAGGGCACTAAGCAATCTGTTGATGCGTCTTGTCAACGCATCCGTATTTTCAGTATCAGGGTCATGCAAGCCGAAATTTTTTTCACCTTCTTCGTCACTTCACCACGCCAGATGTGAAGAAGCTTGTTAAAAAAAGCCTTTGTAATCAGAACCCGGCTTTTCAATTATTGGGTCATCCGACAACAATGCTAGTGGTAATCATGATTTCAATATACTCCCTATTATTTTTATAGAAAATATCGGATTGTCCATTTATTATATGGGCAGTAAAAATATACTATAGGGAAGTATATAAAACTAGATTTCATTTACTAGCTTAATAAAACCGGGCGGATTCAGCTACGAAGAGCAACGGGAGGTAAGTTTTAGTGGGAGTATATCCAAATTATAAAAAACCTCAAACGGCGTTCGATAGCCGAGGCA
>NZ_JBEONQ010000051.1:0-27763 GCF_040544445.1 Undibacterium sp. GrIS 1.8
TTGGTGTGAACACTGCAAAAAGCGGCTTTCCAGCTGGTGAGGTGATGCGCGAACAGGCCGCGCTCACGACACCAGGTATTGAGTGCTTCACCTGTGAGGCCGTAGGTTTCTTGCAGCGCTTGAAGCTGCTCTTCAACACGCCAGTCTTGCGGACGCTTTTCTTTGACGATGCCGGGCAAGTCGTCACGTGTTTGTTTCATTTTTCTTTTCATCCAAATCTTGAGCGTTTGTAGTTTGACGTTCAGCTCTTCAGCGACCGATTGTATCGTGCGGTCGCCACGGGAATATACTTTCACTAGCGCTTGTTCTTTAAATGCGGAAGAATACGTTAAGTTCATTGCTGCCTCTGGTTTAAGAATTTATTTCTAAATTTTAGAGGCGACAACTAGTCTGACACAGGGGGGTAGGGCGCCGTTATAACCTACCGCTTGTATATTTTTATATGCGGGTAGCATTAATGGATGGTTTGAGATCGACTCGAGGATATTGTTGTTTGGGTACCAGAACCAACTGTCACCTATTGCTAATATCGAGGGATAGTTCCCCTCTACCCACTGATCTACTGTTCGATATACCGTCATATTAATCTCCCGCAATTTAAATGATGACTATTTGTTTTTCATTCATTTTTCGTAGTCTGAATCCATTGAGTTGACCAGTTCGCGGACCAATATCAATGCTCATACAAGAAAATACGGTCAACACATTGACCGGTTAACAAAAATATCAAAGCCTTCACTACAACCTCGATTATTGAACGGTGGCAGTCAAGCCTTCTCTCTTACCCCACCGTAACATTAACTCTGCCAGAGTCTTCACGCTATTGTTAACGCCCAGCCCGTGTGGTGGAATATCAAGTACACGGCTACCAACGGCAACACATCCTCTCAACTGAAAGGGCCAATTGGCATTATGAATCTCGCAGAGACTTCTACCCTGTTTACCAGAGGGGATCATTGCCGGTGTGCCAAAAATACCTAGGCTAGGATTATGGAAAACAACCGTCGCACCATGTGCGGGCGAATCATAAGGAATGAGTTGATAGTTCCCGACGGGGATGCAGGATGCATTAGGAAGATTGTTATTCCACGGCTGTTCGCAAGTTGCACAAAATTGTTTGCCATCGATAAACATTATTCCAAACGTTCCCTCGGCGCCAGAAAGAGTTTGGTCACGAACAATGAGGATCTGCATAGGTGCTTTCTGGTATCTGGACTATCGCATTGGGCAGCATTCAAATAACCGAATATGCTTGTTTATGAAAAAAAGAGATCAAGCATGTTTGATATCAAAAAATATAGTCTATTTTCAAAAAAGTGCAAATTTATTATCTTTTGTGAGACTAGCTGCTTACGACAAGTCTTTTAGGTAAGTTCAGAACTTCACATTAATAGTGGCTCGTAACGATTGAACTAACGCATGTTCCCTGTAGAGGATCGGTCTTTTAAAATCGTTAAAATTTCATCAACAAATGATTGTTTTTAAACAAGCAAATGATGAATATTTCCCTGTTATCAAGAAATGAGGCCATTTCTACAACGGTTTATAAATTATTAAATAAACTAGCTTAATTTATAATTAAATTAAAAATAACGGAGTAATATCTTATTAGAATTCTGTAGATTTTCAGTCGTTAGTGTCGATTATTTAACAGCAAACGGAGAGACCAAATCATGTATTCATCCAATGTAAAAAACACTGTAAGACTGATCGTCGTTATTGCCTGCGGTATCTCAGCAAATGCATTTGGGTGGGGTGGCGATGGTCATAAAACGATTGGAGCGATCGCAGATCAAATGTTGGCTGGGTCGCCAACAAGTAAAAAACTCAAAACATTACTTCAGCCTGGGGAAAGCTTATCGAGCATTTCCACTTGGGCTGATTGCGCAAAAGGTTTTACCTATTGCCAGAAAGAGCCCACCCCAGAGCAAAAAGCCTTTGCTACGGCGAATCCGCAGCATCATGATTATCATTACACCGACATTCCCATCGACAGCGTAAGTTACAGCGAGGCGACTTACGGAAAAACGGATCACGATGTTGTGCAAATTCTAAAAGAGAGCATTAGTACTTTACGTGGGAATCCAGGCACGCATCAGTTTTCTAAACGCGAAGCACTGATGTTATTGACACATATGCTCGGCGATCTGCACCAACCCTTACATGTAGGCGCCGTCTATCTGGATGCCAACGGTGCCATCCAAGAACCAACTCAGCCATTGATCGACTCTAAAAAGGTATTTGCAACAGAGGGCGGCAATAAATTACATATTAACGGGACTACGCGAGTCATACATGGTTATTGGGATAGTGACGCGGTAAAGACGATCATGCGTAGAAAAAAAGTGATTGATCCGGCTCATTTAGCAACGGCTTTGCTTGATGCGAACTCGAAACCATTACAAATCAAAGGTGACTTGGATAAAGCAATAGAAACATGGGCCGATGAGTCTCTTACAGACTCCAAATTAGCATTTGATGGTGTTGCGATTGGCAATCATACGGAAAACTATAAAGACCCAAAAGGAGGGGCAACCGACGGATGGGCGATCACGCTTCCGACGATTTATCCCAAGCTAGCTTCTGACATTGCCAGCGATCGACTACTCTTAGCCGGAAAACGATTAGCGGCAGTGTTAGCTCAGATTTTGAAATAAATTCAGAATAAAGTAAAAATGAGATTAACAATGGTTCATCACTTTGATAAATCCATCAAACTAAACCAACACATATTTTTAACAGGAGATTAAAACTCTATGAAAACGTCAATTTTAAAAAAACTTAGCATAGGATTATTTCTAATTTGTACGACAGCATGGGCAGATGACAAAGCTGCTTGTGATGCAGGTAAAGGAACATTTCTTACCGGCACAGTTACCTCAGGTCCTAAATTTAAAAGCGGTAAATTTCTGAAAGGCGTCGAGCTTTCACATACACATTTAATGGTTAAAGTGGATGGGATAAATGACCAATACGATGTCGCGATAGACAATGTGTTTGCTAACGGTTACGTGAAGAATAGCAAAAAAATTCCTGATTCTTTGAGCCAGATTAAGGTTGGTGACGCTCTTGAGCTTTGTGGTCAAGAGTACACCGATGGAACAAAGGGAATTCATTGGGTGCATACCGATTGTAAGGAGCCACCAAGTCCCAGTAAACCAAATGGTTTTATAAAACTTATCGGAAAAGATGGCACGGCTGGAGACAATTTGGAGAGCTTAGAAACTTATTGCGGTCTTTGGAATTCAACGAAGAAATACTGACTTGCTATAGATGCGCAAGCGAGCTAAGGCGCATCTGAACCCGAACGGCAGGTTTGGTGCGCTTTTTTAACAATGACGTGGGAGCGGATATGTTTGGAAGTCAGGTTCTTGAAACGGCAGTGGGTTTGGTATTCTTCTTCCTGTCTTTATCTATCCTCGTGACAGCAATACAGGAATTTATTGCAACCGCTCTGAGATTAAGAGCAAAGTCATTGAATGCGGGTATTTCCGATTTGTTAGAGCTACAAAAAAATTTGGATCCTGTGATTCAAACAATAATTCTACACCCCAGAATTTCTCCCCCAGATAAAAAATTATCCTACTTATCATCACAGGGATTCGCCTCCACGGTGGTGCATGTTCTCAGCGGAGCAGGGGACGCTTCCCAAACTCAATTTGAACGATTAAATTTGGCTATTCATCAGTTGCCTGATGGTAGATTCAAAAAAATTTTGTTATTAGCAGTAGATCGTGCCAACCATGACCTTAAAGTAGTTGAACAAGAAATAGCAGAGTGGTTTGATGAATCAATGGACCATGTTGCAGGACAATTTAAAAGATTTAGCAGTTACTTGAGTTTTGCTTTAGGTGGGATTCTGGCATTCGGATTAAATCTGAATGCACTCGCTGTCTGTAATGCTTTGTGGCAAAGTCCGGTACTTCGGGCACAAGCTATTGCTGCGGCATCAGTAGCGCAAGCGCCCTCGGTAATGACGACGGCATCTTCTGATCAAGTGTTAAAAATGTTTGGATTCCAATATTTTTTTATTAGTTTTCCAACAGGAATCACCTTACTGGGTTGTTTGATTACGGCCTTTGCCATCAGCATGGGGGCGCCATTTTGGTTTGATTTTTTGCAAAATATTCTCAAATTAAATGTCAGAGGTACAGGAGATAAACCAGCACGTTACGACTCACCTTAAATGCAGATTAACAAGGTAGTTATTTAGTAACAGTGACTATTTGGTTTCAAATAAACCCTGAGCTTTAAATGTGATCTAGGAGCCCAAAATGTTGACCAAAACACCGAATGGTTTAGACGAGATTATTGATGTCTTTGGTAGCCTCGACACCCCTAATTTTGAGGCTAAATATATTGAAGCTTTTACGCTTCCTTATCCTTTGTTCTATGAAGGAACTAAAGTGACAAGGGCACGATGCCACTATTTGATCGTAGAGAATTTTCAGCAAGCGTTTGAAAAAATTAAAAATGCTGGATTGCAAGAACAAGTCAAAAATTACAGCGGTATCTTTAATAATCGCCCAATTCGTGGTGAATCAAAACATCCATCAACTCATTCCTGGGGAATTGCAATCGATTTGGAAGCAGACAAGTACCCACTAGGAAGTACACAACGCTTTCCTGACAACATTGTGAAAGTATTCGAAGATGCCGGATTTTTTTATGAGGGCAATTTCGTATCAAGAAAAGATCCAATGCATTTTCAGCTTTGCAAAGGATATTGAAAAAGAGTGCTGTGAGTTTTTGTCCGCTCCGATGTAAGCCGTTCGCGAATTTTATGTTTCATCCTGAAGCTTGGGTCAAACGATGACTAAGAATTACTCACCTGATGAATAATTTCTTGTTTTTTCGATAAAGTATTCTAAAGTGAATTTAGTGTTAAAAAATACACAAATCAATAAAAAATATTGTAGAAGCTTTACATATCCAGTCTTATTTAGCTAATAAAAGGTGTTAATCATGACAGCGCGCCAGAGAATATTTATTGCAGGTCTCGGAGCACTTTTGCCGATTTTGATCTTATTACTTACATTTGACCCTGAGTCTATGGGGACAAAAATAGAAACTTTAAGTATTTATAATATTTTGGGATGGGTGATGCGTGCACTCGCCTTATTTGTTGCCGGTGCGTTAGTGGGTTGGCTCAATGCGAATGAAAATAGACCGATTACTGTGTTTCAAATAGGTATCTCAGCACCTGCTCTGCTCGCATCATTTGTAGTTGGAAGTGCATATAAGCAACCAGAAAATAAGGTTTCGCAAGCGCAAACTTTGTCTCCAATATCGATGCCTCAAAAAGAGAGAATAGAAACCGGTAGTATCACTTCATTTTTTATCAGCAGTGCACAAGCTCAATCTCCCGTCAGTAATATAGCTGCGCCGCAGAAATCCCCAAGCATAATGCAACAAATCTATCAAGGATTTACTGGTCAATATGCTGCAACGCCAATAAAGACTCTAGGCGCAGCTCCTCCCCAAGCTCAGATATTGTTGGTATGGGAAAATGCCTCTCAAGGTAATGTTCCTGCCAAAGCTTTTCAAGCTGGAACAGAAAAAATCGGCAAAGAAGATCTGCCTATTTACATTTGTCGTGCTGAACATATGGATGGGGTTCATCCAGGCAAAATAAGGAAAGGTCTGGCTGGTTGTGATATCACTTTCGGCCACCATGAACTATCGATACCGGTATATCAAGTTCTAATTAGCAGCGCACCGTTAAAATGGACTGCATCTCTTAACGGTGCAGTTCCAGAGAATGCCGTTGTTGGAGGAAAAGATATTCCACCTGCTAGTGAAGACCTTTATCTTTGCAGAGGATCCTATCCCAATGAAAACGGAGTCCATCCAGGAAAAATAAGAAAAAACTTTGGTGGCTGTAGCATTGGCTGGGGAGGGCACATTGCTATCGTAAAGCAGTATGAGGTACTCACTGAGTAAATCAGAGCCCATCGTATGAATATAGTTGTGGCTAAGAATTATCAGATATTGAAGCGCATCAGAGCAATAAGTTCCAATTTGCGGACTTAACTACAGCCAAAGCTTTGGCGTTGGCTCTGTGCGGGGCCGGATAAAACTAGATCTTTTCCATTGCTATCAGTTTCAGCGTGGTAGTCGAAGGTATTCCAGCTGAAAGCGGCGACGATGCCATATTTTTTTCCTGTGTTTTGCAGGGCACACCACTGATTTTTTAAATCCTCTTCCAAAATCATGTAGTCCGCTATGGCTGCGCGTGGACTGGCTCCAAGAATGGCATCAAGTTCGGCGGGTGAGCCTATATTTTTTAGTAATAACTTGATGGTATTGTTAGCTGACTTACCATTGTTGAAGCGAACAATAAAATCCGATATCGGTTTAGCTCCATCGCCATATCCGGCTCGGTATAAATTATCTACTTCTACCGATTCAACACCTAAAGGCTGTAGATCGATTAATTGTTGTTGCAACTGTTTAAAAAAGCCGGTCTGGTTCCACTCCTTCATCCAATTGGCATTATCGTCTTGGCAGTGATCACCAACCGGTACAGAATTGCTAACATAGAGCTTGGCTGCGTTTTGCACACGTAAGCATTCATCTGCACTCCAGCTATTGCCAGTTGGCCCGCCCGGTCCTTCCAAATAAATGTGCAGGCGCCACCCCTGGGCGCGTAAATTTTGTACTCGGCTCAAAAATTCAGTTGAACTAGTATTCCCACCCGCATCTATTCCTGCAATCACGTTAGTGTATTTTGCCAGCGTAGCCTTGGCTTGGCTTGTAGTTAAAACTGTCAGTGGGTCGTGGCCGGAACTGAAATAAAAATAGGTTTGATTGCTGGATGTAGGTGTTAGAACAGGTGTTGGTATTTGGGCTGGCGTTGTAGAAGGTGAGCCACCGCCACCGCAGGCAAGTAGTAAGCTGCACAAAATCAAACTAAAGACAGCACGAGTACTTATACTTAGCATAGCAATAATATTATTAACATTAAAAGTGGAGCGAATTATTTAGCTTTAAAGAGAACACTAAAGTATGATTTTTTCAGATTGTGCAGCAGCGTGGAAAGCGTTTCTCGAATCACTAGCGTTGGCGAAGTACGCCTGAATACGTTGTACATTGTAAACCGGTTCGTGACATGATGAGTAACCGATGTTGCGTTCATTATTTTGAAAACTCTTCATACAATAGCTTTCAATTAGTGATTTTACTAACATCACTCCCGCTGCTTAGTTTTTCGCATAATTTATATTATGTTAAATTAAGAATTAATATCCGAAGGTGGTATAGCTTGAATGCTGATTCATATTGATATATATTCTCATTATCATTTAGCTTTCTCTACACGCAGGATTAATCATGAGCAGTTTGTTGGCTACACCGTCTAACTCCACAACCTTGGATAAGCTTCAGGTTGGCGATTCTGCTTTAGTGACTGAAGTTTCTGAAAATATCATTGCCAGCGCAAAATCTAGTTTTGATGTGGTTCGTCGCTTGAAGGAATTGGGCTTTGTCAAGGGCGAATCAGTAAAGATTTTACACCGGGGTTATTTTGGCGGTGAACCCTTAGCTGTTCGTATCGGGCAATCTACTTTTGCCTTGCGCCGTTTTGAAGCCGCATTAATTGGTGTTGCGAAGGCTGGAATTGCTTAATGAGTCATGCTGAATTTGTTGTCGAGTTGCTTGCACCACGCATCGCATTAGTTGGTAACCCTAATTGTGGGAAAACGGCATTATTCAATCGTTTAACTGGCGCACGGCAAAAAGTTGCTAATTATGCTGGCGTAACGATTGAGCGTAAAGAAGGTAAATTTCGCTCGCCAACTGGACGCACATGGCACGTGTTAGATTTGCCCGGAACATACAGTCTGCATGCCATCACCCCAGATGAAAAAATCACGCAAGATGTGATTACTGGTCAGCGCGCCGATGAGGCTATTCCCGATGCTGTCGTATGCGTTGTTGATGCGACAAATTTAAAGCGCGGATTACGTGTCGCTCTGGAACTGAAAAATCTTGGTATTCCGATGATTTTGGCAGTCAATATGATGGACGTCGCGAGAAAACGCGATATTAATATTGATATCGCTTTACTCCAAACCAGCTTGGGTATTCCAGTTGTTGAAACCGTTGCAGTTAACCCTGACGGTATTGATTTATTGCTGGGCAAGTTAGAAATCCTTGCTGGCACGCTCAAACAATCTGAAATCACGCCATCTACAAAATCGCTTACTGCTGTAACACCCGAATCAATACAAATAGAAGCCAACACCATACTGGCGCGCTGCGTTTCTTACGACGCCAGCAAAGATCATCACTTTAGTTTTAAGTTGGATAGCTTTGTCCTGCATCCATTAATTGGGCCCGTGATTTTTGCGATATTGATGTTTTTGGTTTTTCAGGCTGTATTTGCGTGGGCACAATTGCCGATGGACTTCATCAAATCCTGTGTGGACGCAGCGGGTGCTTTTGTTGAATCGCATATGCAAGTTGGCATGTTACAAGGTTTATTGGTCAAAGGTGTTATTGGCGGTGCTGGGAGTGTATTGGTATTCCTGCCGCAAATTGTGATTCTGTTTTTCTTTATTCTTGTAATGGAAGACTCCGGTTATTTGCCTCGTGCAGCGTTCTTATTGGACAGAGTCATGGGTAAAGTCGGTTTGTCTGGGCGAGCTTTCATCCCCCTGTTATCTAGTTTTGCTTGTGCAATTCCGGGCATCATGGCGACACGGACAATACAAAATCCGCGTGACCGCCTAGTAACAATTATGATCGCTCCGCTCATGACTTGTTCAGCACGTTTGCCGGTTTATACCCTGATTATTGCAGCATTTATTCCTGCCAAAATGCTCGGTGGCTGGCTTAATTTGCAAGGCTTAGTTCTATTTTTATTGTATTTGGCCGGCATAGTGTCTGCAATGTTGGTGGCTTTTGTACTCAAGAAAAAATGGGGCTCATCGGAGCAGCAGCCTTTGATGTTGGAACTACCGGATTATCGCTTACCTAACTCCAGAAATTTGATGATTGGCCTTTGGGAGCGCATTAAGATTTTTGTTACTCGGGTCGGAACAATTATCTTGGCATTGATGATTCTGCTATGGTTTTTGAGCAGTTTTCCTGGCGCTCCAGAAAATGCGGCTCAGCCGCCTATTTATTACAGCATTGCCGGCATACTGGGTCGTATGCTTGAAGTCATATTCGCACCAATCGGATTTAACTGGCAAATTTGTATCGCTCTTGTTCCAGGATTAGCAGCCCGTGAAGTCGCTGTTGCCGCACTAGGAACGGTCTACGCGTTATCACAATCTGGCGATGACTTATCGAATAGTCTTCAGCCCTTGATCGCGCATTCTTGGAGTGTACCGACTGCCCTATCGTTATTAGCCTGGTATGTATTTGCACCGCAATGTATTGCTACATTAAGCGTTGTTAAGCGTGAAACTAATACTTGGCGTTATCCTTTATTGATGGCGGCTTATCTATTTGGTTTGGCTTACTTTGCCTCATTCGTCACTTACAACGTCGCTAAACTATTACTGGGAGCGTAATGTGCAAACTCTGATCACGCTATTACTTTTAAGTATCGCTGCTGTGTATTTGTTCTTAAAGTGGATGCCCGCCTCCGCCAAACAAAAACTAGTACTTTGGATCTTTCAATACTCCCCTTCCCTCGCAAAGTATTTGGGTGCGCCTGCTAGTGGCTGTGGTAGCAGCTGCTCATCGTGTGGCACATGCTCGACTTCCTCCGCATCCGATAAAAACACTGTAAATGAAAAGCCAGTGAAATTCATTCGCCAACTTTAAGCATTGATTCGAACTTGCGCAAAACCGACCCAACTGAGTTATAGAACTTAGTCGTACTAAAAAGTACTAACTTCGGCACTATGCCTTGCTAGGGCAATTTTCCGTAAGTCTTGTTAAAAGATCAGTCTAAGATTTTAATTCTAATTTTGATATTAATTTAATCACTGTATAAAGTGGTCAGTAAAAATTAATTGGTGTATTCTCTGCGGCAACTACAAGGCAGTCGTTGCGCATCGTTCGCTTAGACTGCTATAAATATAAATACATATTCTTGAGACAAACTAAGGCCTTCATACGCATATGAGCGTGACTATTTACGATAAAAGCGACAAAGGTCGCGAAGAGATTGCAACTCGCAAATACCAACTGCCATCGCGGATGAGAACCTTGCTTGTGATGGTTGACGGAAAGCAAACGGTCGATGATCTGCTTAAAAAAGTTGCAGGCCTTGGATTAAATGCACAAAGCATTCAGGACTTAGCCGATCAGGGTTTTATTACGCCGCCTTTATTTGCAGAGCCTGCAGCAAGCTTGACTACGGTTGATTTAGATATCTCAGATAGCATGTCCGAGTCAGTTGATCGCGATTTACCTGCTACCGAACTGATGGATGATGCGACTCGTATTCAGGCCTTAAAGAATTTTTTTAATGAAACCATCAAAATAACCTTGGGCTTACGTGGTTTTACTTTGCAGCTAAAGGTGGAACGTTCTGCGACTTTAGAAGAGTTCCGCGAACTACGGAATCCCTATATTGAGGCAGTGTTGAAAGCAAAAGGTAAAGAAATGGCTCGCAGTCTGAGAGATCGCCTGGATCACCTGCTTTATGCCGGGGATCCAAAATTAGAGAAAATTGTTCCAGATGATGATTAATCAAGACTGAAAAAACAAAAAGCCAGGAATCTCCTGGCTTTTTGTTTGGGTCAAACTATTGAATAAACTAAGTTTACTCAATACCTTGGCTGCTCAAATATTCTTCATAAGTGCCACGGAAATCGATGATGTTATTTTCTTTGATTTCTAAAATACGGTTTGCCAGCGAGGATACAAACTCCCGGTCATGCGATACAAAAATCAGTGTGCCGGCATATTTTTCGAGCGCGATATTTAAAGATTCGATCGACTCCATATCCATATGATTAGTCGGCTCATCCATCAATAAGACGTTATGACGGCCAAGCATTAACTTGCCGTACATCATGCGGCCTTTTTCACCACCGGACAATACTTTGACTGATTTTTTAACGTCGTCGCCGCCAAACAGCAAACGCCCTAATATTGATCTCACTGCCTGATCATCATCGCCTTCTTGGGTCCAGCGACCTATCCAATCCGTCAGATTTTTATCCTCAGAAAATTCCTCTGTCGGATCTTGTGGCATGTAGCCGACATTGGCATTTTCCGCCCATTTCACCAAACCTCGATCTGCACTCAGTTTGCAAATTTCTTCGCCACCGATGCAACGCAATAAAGTCGTCTTACCGATACCATTAGCGCCAATAATCGCAATGCGTTCGCCTGCTTCTACCATCAAATCAAGCTTGCTAAACAAGGTTTTGTCATAGGACTTAGACAAGCCCTGAACTTCCACTGCCAACCGATGCAATTTCTTTTCGCCGTCAAACCGGACAAAAGGATTCTGGCGACTTGATGGCTTAACGTCTTCAATTTTAATCTTGTCGATCTGTTTTGCCCGCGAAGTTGCCTGGCGCGCTTTTGATTTGTTCGCTGAGAAACGGCGTACAAAATCTTGTAATTCTGCGACCTTCTCTTTCGCCTTCGCATTGTTCGACATCTGCTGGGCACGTGCTTGCGAGGACGCAAACATATACTCATCATAATTGCCTGGATATACCTTCAAAGTTCCATAATCCATATCTGCCATATGGGTACAAACTTGATTCAAGAAATGTCGATCATGCGAAATAATGATCATGGTCGAGTTACGGTCATTCAGCGTATCTTCTAACCAGCGAATAGTATTGATGTCCAAGTTATTCGTTGGCTCATCCAGCAGCAAAATATCAGGATTAGAAAACAATGCTTGTGCCAATAACACCCGCAGTTTCCAACCTGGCGCAATGCCACTCATCAAACCCTGATGTTGATCAGTCGGAATACCCGCACCCAACAACAACTCACCTGCTCTTGGTTCCGCTGTGTAACCATCATATTCGGCGAATTTTGCCTCCAGATCGGCGGCTTTCATGTAGTCGTCGTCAGTTGCTTCTGGATTAGCGTAAATCGCGTCGCGCTCGGCCATTGCCGCCCACATTTCTGTGTGCCCCATCATGACTACGTCTAATACGCGCATGTCTTCAAACGCAAATTGATCCTGGCGCAATTTGCCCAGACGTTCATTTTGATCCAACATGACGGTGCCGCTAGATTGCTCTAAATCACCACCCAAAATTTTCATGAAAGTGGATTTTCCACAGCCATTGGCACCAATCAAGCCATAACGATTGCCGTCACCAAACTTGACGGTAATGTTTTCAAACAGCGGCTTAGGGCCAAACTGCATCGTAATATTTGCGGTAGAAAGCATGTGTGTATTTTTACTCTTCTCTTAATAATCAATAACTTGTGCGATAGTTTTAAACCAAATTAATATGGATTAAAGACTAATTTTGATCTAAATTCATTCCAAATCAGCAAATCTGAACAACCGTATTTGCTCAAATAATGAGATTTTTTTCAGCTTAAATAAGATTTTACCCCAGCTCTGCTACTGCTTATGACGTTTATGCTGCATTGGCATATAACAATAGTGCAATAAAGTATTTTTTGGCACTATACTCAGTTTGCTCAAAAGTTGTTATGCGTGTTTTTTTTAAACAGAGAAGCGTATGGAACTCAATGCGACAAACCAATTAGACCAACTAGTCAAGCCAAACTGCTCTGGTTCAATAAGAAATATCAGGCGGCATTTCATCACAACTTTTTCCCGTTCATTTGCAGTAATTTTCTTAATTGCCGCCATCACCGCACTTATACCTACGCCCTCTTCCGCACAGAAGATATCTACGGTAGACCTGCTCTGGGATGGCCCTGTCGAAGGTCCGGTAAAACAGCCTGGGAAAAAGATTGTTTTTATTTCTCAGGACTTCAGAAATGGTGGCATTACCAGTGCCTACCGGGGCTTATATCTGGCGGCCATAGAACTTGGCTGGGAATTGAGTTTAGTCGACAGCAAAAATGATGTCGCCATTTTACGTGCCGAAATTAATGCCGCGATTCAGTCACATCAAGATGCCATCGTATTTGGTGGCATGCAAATTACGGATGAGCTTCAAGACTTGGTTGCAATTGCCAAACAGGCCAAAATCGTCTTGGCCGGATGGCATGCTGCCGAAAAACCCGGACAGACCAAAGACCTGTTAATTAATATCGCCACGCAGTCTGATGAAGTCGGTAAAAAAGCTGCTGAATATGTCATCCAAAATAGTGGCGCTGAGGTCGGCGTTATTATTTTTAATGACAGCCGCTTTGCCATCGCCAACGCAAAAAATCTGGCGATGGTCTTAAGCTTGATGACTTGTAACCGATGCAAAATCTTGTCGATCGAAGATATACCTATCCCCAATGCCAACAAAGAAGTACCGGTGGCGGTGCAACGGCTTGATCAGCTTTATGGGAAAAAATGGACGCATACACTGGCAATCAATGATGCGTATTTTGATGCGATGAATGTCGCACTAAACTTAATTAGCCGTAAAGACATCAAAAATATTTCGGCCGGTGATGGCTCTTATATCGCGCTTAGCCGCATCAAATCCGGCAGCTCCCAGCAAGTTGCAACGGTGGCAGAGCCATTTGGCATACAAGGCTGGCAATTGGCTGATGAACTTAACCGTGCTTTTGCTGGTCGGCCTTTGAGCGGTTATCAAAGTAAGCCAATATTGATTACCGCTCAGTTATTACAACAGCTTAAAGGTGCCGATATCGATTCTGGAATACCCTACAAAGAAGCCTATTCATTGATATGGAGAGGCAAGACGCCATCCAAATAAAGCTATCCTGCATCGGGTAGTTTTATATCACTTTAAAAAATCAGCACATAAGCTACAGCCATTGCAAAGCATAAAAACGGTACCGAATAGTAATGAAATGTCAGCCAGGCTTTGCGATTTTCTGCCATGCGCAAGGCGATCAGATTTGCCAAAGAGCCAACCACAAAACCAAAGCCGCCGATGTTTACGCCGTAGGCTAATACACGCCAGTCCTCAGAATACTCTGCCAAAGCGATCGCAGCCGGTACATTACTGATCACTTGTGATGCGGCGATACTGGTCCAATACAAATGCCGTGTGATATTTAAATCTAGTCTGGAGATTAAATGATGGACTACATCCAGACTGACGAACAAGCGTAAGTCGACAAACATCAAGATAAATACCAACAGCAAACCCCAATCAACCTGGGTCAATACCTTGGGGCGCAATAATAAAAAAATTAAAATCACCGCAGTAATTGCCCATACGGTCTGGTGCAAATCGGTGGCGATCAAAAATGGAATATACAGTGCGATCGAGGCAATAAATAGAGGGCGATCAAGCGCTTGCACCGTTGATTTATCTTGATTTTGTGTGACAGCTTGATTCGGAAAAATTACGATCGTCAGCGCAATCAGTGCCACCACCGACAGCAGCACCAAGGGCAGCATATGCAAGACAAACTGGCCGAAGGATACGCCGGACAATTGCCATAGAAATAAATTTTGTGGATTACCAATTGGCGTTAATGCAGAGCCAGCGTTGACAGCCAGTGCCTCGAAAATAATCAGCTTGGGCGCCGACATACCGTTTAAGCGACACACGCCTAGTGTGAGTGGCACGACAACGAACAATGCCACGTCGTTGGTTAATAGCGTTGATAACATCGCTGCCGCCATCACAAAACATAGTGCAGTCGCACGCTCCGTCGCCATCAAGGTGATCAGATACAAACCAAGGCGATGCAATGATCCGCTGATCTCCAGCCCTTTAGTCAAAATCAGCAAACCAGTTAAAGCAGCAATTGTTGGCCAATCAACCAGGCTGGGATAACTGCTGATTTTATCTGGCGCGATCAAGGTCAGCACGATCAAAGCCACAAGTAAAATCAGCAATAAGACGTCCTCAATCAGTGCGGATACGGTGCGTTTTAAATGATGCTTGATGCAATCTGTCAGGGTTGGTGTAAGCATGGACGATATTCTTGGTTCGTTCATTTGAGGTCTATTAATTAATATACTCCCCATTATATTTTAAAATAATGCCTCATTGTCCAATGATTATATGGACATCTACAATATACTCGTATGGTGTATCTATACAGGACGAACGTGGCAATAGATAAGGAATATGAGTTTTACGATAATCCACATGCCATTTATTTACTAATTTGCTGTTGAAGCGGCTAATGTAGGCTGCTTTAATTCTGCCTCTAAAGCCTGAACTCGCTGCAGCAATGTAAGTGCCAAGCTCAGCCCATTACGGTCAAGTTGAAAGTCGTCGCGCAGTCTGCGTGCCATTTTGACGGTCATCACATAGTGAAGATAAAAAAACCTCGGATTAGCGTTGCGATCTTGCGGAACAATAATCTCATGGTTAATTAAGTCCTCGATTTCTTCCAAGGACAAACCTGAGACTTCGATCAAATGATCGATTTGGCAAACATCAACATCATTCAGCCAGATGGATTGGTCTATTTCTCTGTTCATGAATGTGCCCCTGATACAAAATGCTGACGTGGATTAAAGTCAGATGCCGCCGCTAATTGCTCAAATAGTTCCTGCTCGCGCGGAGTGACCGTTTTTGGAATCTGAATTTGGACGACGGCATATAGCGCACCTATATCGCCATTAGCGGATGACAGACCACGCTTAGCCAGCCGTAATTTTTGTCCGCCGATGGTACCTGGCTTGATGGTCAGTTCTACTGCACCTGCCAGAGTTGGGAGCTGTATGGTTTTACCTAACACCGCCTCCCAAGGTGTCAGTGGCAGATCCATATACAAATCGCGACCACTCAGCCGATACAGGGGATGCGATTGAAACACCAAGGCAACAAATAAATCGCCAGTCCGTCCGCCATTTATACCTGGCCCACCCTTGGCGACTAGCCGCAAGCGTTGACCGTCCACGGCTGCTTTGGGAATCGTGACGCGAAAAGTGCGTGCCACTCTATGCGCCAAACCATTTTGGTCATACTCAGGCAACTCAGCACGGACATCAATTTCTGCGCCGCTAACAAGCTGCTCCAATGATACGGATGCAGTAATCTCATAATCTTGCCCGGCTTGCGGCACAGCTTGTCGCGGCTGATGAGTCCGTCGCCCACCGCCAAAATTAGCAAACAGATCGGATAAATCAACATCATTAAAATCGGCTTCACCCGCATTAAAATGCTGCTGCCAGTCCGGTGGTGGCGTAAATTTTTCACCCGATGGACGCTTACCCAAATCGTCGTAGGCTTGTCTCTTCTCAGCGTTTTTTAAAACAGCATAGGCTTCCCCTATCTCCTGGAATTTCTCTTTACCTTTTGGGTCTTTAGAAATATCGGGATGATATTGATGAGCAAGTTTGCGATACGCCCTCTTAATATCTGCTTCTGTCGCCGTGCGCTCCAATCCCATGATCTGATAATAATCTTTGAATTTCATTAGAAGCCTTGAGTGATCGCCAGGTGCTGGATAGCTTCTGATTTTAAATGGGATACCAACAAATATGCGTGCGGCATCGCACCGACTAGTCAAATTAGTTAGCGTATTTTTGATTTAAATCAAACATCAAGAGAGATACCATGACACACATTATTGCGGGACGATTGCAACAGAAGGCGCAGGTTGAGCATGCAATCAATCAATTAATCAATTAATACATGCCGGTTTTGCCGAACAACAAATAAGTTCCTTCTAAGTTAACCCGTCAGGACAACATAATTTATATCCCATCGGCGGTGATCAGGGGGTATCACCTGGCGCCAAAGAAACTGGCGAAGGTGCCATGCAAGGCGCCGCGACTGGCGGTGCTGTTGGCTCAGATGTCGGCATCGCAGGCGTTCCTTTAACTGGTCCTGTCAGTGCTGTACTGGGTGCACTAGTCGGAGCGCATATTGGCTCTCTGATCGGTGGATTATCCAAAACCAAAGAGAAAGGCGAGAAAGAAGAAGGCGAAGAAAATAAATCTAACATACGACAATCCGGCATGGTGGTCGCCGTTAGTGTAAATAGTGCGGACAAAGAAAACGCCGCAATTACCCCACTTCTAAAATTGGGTGCCAATCAGATCGAAAGAGCCGAATGCAATATTACAGACGGCAATTGACAGGACTTTGATCCGCTTAAATCACCCGAATTAAACAAAGCCTCAATGCAAACTTAATTCAGATATAGGATCTAATAAACATACCATGACGATAAAAGTAAAATCCAGCAAGAGTAGCGTCAAGAAAGATGTCAATAACGGTACTAATCTTTTGTTACCACATGATCATGATGAGGTATCAGCGAACGCCGTTATCAAACCTGATAAAAAAATGAAGCAGGCATTTGTTGACCTAGAACGCGGCTTAGTAGACACCGATTTGCGCGGAGAACGTGGAGTTGAAGAGGTAGTGACATCAAAAAAGATGCTGAAAAATAAGCGAGAAATTGCCGTGAAAACCGAACCAGACATCAAGTCAAAAAAGACGTAAAAGCACATATAAAAACGTGTTAAAAATTTTATATAACACGCTTAACTCTCCCGACTATTATTGACACCAAGTGTAAAGTTCAACACGCAAATGAAAATATACTCCTAATTAGTATATTTTAATCGTCCATATAATCATTCGACAATAAGGCATTTTTATTAATTTTTGTTGGGAGTATATAAAACTCTCTTGGCAAAAATGGATATCTCTCAATACATTTCCCACACCAGTTTGCGGTTATTTTTTCTTGATCTTAGGCGTGCTTGACTGCACTGTTGTCTTTGGTAGTGATGGCGGAACCGATATCTCGACTGCAATCGCATCGCTGGCAGGAAAACTCTCTTTTAACGCCTCATCTAGCGCGCTGTCAGCATGACTCTCCCCTGTCAATACATTGCTATCGTCTTTATGCGTTGGCAACGGGAAAGGTGTTTTTTTGGTTTTCAATCGGATACCTTTTAGGGAGTGACTAATACGAGGATGACATTGATCAACAACGATACCGGTGCAGAGTCACAGCGAGACGCGCCAGAGACCTCCAACATCAAGGTCTCTGGGCCTGATCATCTTCAGGCGCAACGAACATTTAGCAAACATTTAGCGACCGCTGACCGAACAAGTGACGACAACTTATTTATGCTCTTTGACCTCTTCAAACTCCGCATCAACTACATCATCTTGCTGTTCTTCCTGCTTAGACGAGTGGGAAGCAGAATCGTTGCTTGCTGCGCCGGAATGCTGAGCAGACTGTTTTGCAGCCGCATTGGCTTGCATCTTATCTCCCAACTTTTGTGCTGAGCTGGATAAAGCAGAAATCTTGCTATCGATATCGGCCTTGTCTGCGCTTTTTAAGGATAACTCCAATTCCGCAATATGTTTCTCAATAGCGTCTTTTTCCGAAGTATCCAATGTTGTACCGTATTCAAGCATCGATTTATTGGTATTGTGGATCAAAGTATCTGCGTGATTTCTGGACTCTGTTAATTCTTTTAGCTTCCTGTCATCTTCTGCATTGACTTCGGCGTCTTTCACCATTTTCTGGATTTCTGCTTCAGTCAGACCCGAATTGGCTTTGATCGTAATTCGATTTTCTTTGCCGGTCGCTTTGTCTTTGGCACCGACATGCAAAATACCGTTGGCATCAATATCAAAGCTCACTTCAATTTGTGGCGTGCCGCGCGAGGATGGTGGAATGCCTTCCAGATTAAATTCCCCCAATGCTTTGTTTTTGGCAGCGATTTCCCGCTCACCCTGAAATACTTTGATCGTCACCGCATTCTGATTGTCATCTGCAGTAGAAAATACCTGGCTAAATTTAGTCGGAATCGTGGTATTTTTTTGTATCATCATCGTCATCATGCCCCCCAGCGTTTCTATCCCTAACGATAAAGGCGTGACATCGAGCAGTAAAAGATCTTTCTGATCACCCGACAATACGGCACCCTGAATTGCTGCGCCAACCGCTACCGCCTCATCAGGATTAATATCTTTGCGTGGCTCTTTACCAAAAAATTCTTTTACTTTTTCCTGTACTTTTGGCATACGTGTCATGCCACCCACTAAAATAATATCGTCGATATCTGCCACACTGATACCGGCATCCTTCATCGCCGTTCTGCAAGGGGCAATGGTGGCCTCGATTAATTCCTCTACCAGAGATTCTAATTTGGCACGGGTTATTTTCATGGTCAGATGCACTGGTGCACCATTTGCCATGGCAATGTACGGCTCGTTGATTTCTGTCTGCTGGGCAGAAGATAATTCAATTTTTGCGCGCTCCGCAGAGGCTTTAATCCTTTGTAACGCAATCGGATCTTTTTTAAGATCAATACCGTTGATTTTGTTGAAGTCGTCAATAATGAAATCAATAATGCGCTGATCAAAATCCTCGCCACCTAAAAAGGTATCGCCGTTGGTGGACATTACTTCAAATTGTCTTTCGTTATCGACTTCTGCAATTTCTATAATCGATACGTCAAACGTACCACCGCCCAAGTCATAGACCGCAATTTTACGATCACCCTTCTCTTTTTTATCAAGACCAAATGCCAGAGCAGCTGCAGTCGGTTCGTTGATAATGCGCTTGACATCTAGCCCAGCAATGCGTCCGGCGTCTTTAGTCGCTTGTCTCTGAGCGTCATTAAAATAAGCCGGTACAGTAATCACTGCCTCGGTCACTTCTGTCCCAAGATAATCTTCTGCTGTCTTTTTCATCTTGCGCAATATCTCGGCTGAAATCTGCGGTGGTGCAAGCTTTTTATCTCTGACGCTAATCCATGCGTCGCCGTTATCCGCTTTGATAATTTGGAATGGCATGAGTCCTATATCTTTTTGGACTTCTTTCTCATCAAATTTACGTCCGATCAAACGCTTGACCGCGAATAGCGTATTTTTGGGATTAATCACTGCCTGCCGTTTTGCGGAGGCACCGACCAGAATTTCTCCGTCTTCTTGATAGGCGATGATGGATGGGGTGGTACGTGCACCTTCTGCGTTTTCAATGACTTTTGGTTGCCCGTTTTCCATAATTGCAACGCAGGAATTGGTTGTTCCAAGATCAATGCCAATAATTTTGCTCATGATATGTCGTCCTTTTAGATGATACTTGTTCAGGACTTATAAAAAACCGCCCCAGTTGCCTTGTAGCTGCCTTTCGTACTAACTAAGGCACCAAATACTGATTTGCCACTACGCCTTACCTGGACGATTTTGCATAAGTCCTATTGTTATTAACTGAGAAGAGAAAATCGTGTCGCTGGTGCAAACGTTATTGACATTGACACCGTAACTCAAGACCACATCGACCACTGAGTTCGTGATAAATCAGGTAATGATGCTTTCCATTGAATGCTTCATGCGAACGAACGCTTTATTGACATCAGCCTCAAAATTTTTCCATTTTTTTGCCTCTGCACGCTTCATTGCAGTCAGCTTATCTTCAGCCAATTTAACGTCTTGCTGCAGAGTCTGTAATTGCTGATCAAGCTTAGTTTTTGCTTCACCCGAGAGGGTTGCAGATTTTTTTTGAATCTCTGCGATTTTTGCTTTTGCTTTGCTCAGATCTTGTTCAGCGTTTGCTAAAAACAGATCGCGTTTTGCGGTGTCACTAGCGTAATTAAATGGAGGCATTGCCTTTACCGCCTCTTTAGATGCACCCGGTAAAATTAATTTGCCGTCCTGTTCGATAATTTGCGGTGAGGGGATGCTCACATTATGCTGACTAAGTCCGATAAACCCACCTACAGCAATAATCAGATAAGACACATTCTTCTCCGGTGTGATGATCAGATCCTCGACCTTACCGATTTTTTCTCCAGTCTCGTTATAAACTGATTTGCCTAAAATACTTTTTTTGGCACTCCAACCAGTCGCAACTTGCTGCACTTCCGATACCGTCATACCGATCATGGTGGTAGATCCAGCAACTTGTGCGCTAGCAACGCCAGTGCCTGTGAACATTAATACGCTTGAGATCGCCAGCGTGCTTGCAATGGCGATGAGGATTTTATTTTTTCGGAGTTTCATTTTTTTCTTTTCTATCAATTTAGGTGAGAAGGAAAATCAAAACGGGCGTAACACCTGCCGGATTTTTTCGTCGTATTTTGGTGACGTACTACTTGTAGACTTTTGAGACTTATTTCGTCTGTTCGTCATCCAACATACCCATTGATTCTCCGATTTTGTTGATCCAGATCAAAGAATAGAGTTGATATCTGACGGCATGCTTAGTCACTATTTTCAGTGAATTTTCTTATTGAGCTTGCTTGGTAAGCTCGCTTAGAAAATATAATCAAATAGAAGAATAACGATGCCAGCTATTGACTAGCCAGCTGGTCATGTCCTTACAGCTGCTGATATCGTCGGGAATAATAGTTTTAAGAATACGTTCGGTACGTAGCGCTACCACTTTTTCTTCCCCCAGATCGGGATGCTGTTCAGCAAATTCATTCACAAAATATAAAACCTGGTCTCCATCGTCTCTATCAAGAACGGTATTGCCTTGTTCAAACTGATTTTCAGCATGGGTATCACTAATATCGCCACTCAGATCGACCGAATATGAAAATTGTAAATCTGCCTTTGTCAGGCAACGATTAAGGGGATTTGATTTTAGCTCTTCCATTTGACTTCCCAAATTTTAAATTCTTTGCGTTTGAATGCTTAGATATTTGGACACATAAAAGCATCCAACCCTTCATAAAAATCAAAGTTGAAACCGGAGATTGAACTGTCTGCGTCGAGAAAAATACCCGGAATTAATGTGACACAAAAGTACAGCAATCAGCGCGCAGTAACAGATCATGGGTTACGCCGCCAAATACCCATTCCCGAAAGCGACTATGGCCAAACGCACCTACCACAATCATGTTGGCTCTATAGTCTTGGATGATTGCTAGCAATTGGTTGGTGTCATCGTTGACCGAAAAAGATGCAAGAGATTCTGCCTTAATATCGTGCCGGTGCAGCCAAGCGACGACATCATCTAAATGTGCATGGGCATCCGGTAAATTATCGTCCTTAGATATCTCAACTACCACAACCTTAGTTGCTTGCCTGAGCAAAGGTAAAGCATCGATAATGGCTCGCCTGGACTCGCGTGAATCATTCCAGCCGATGACGACACAGTTAAGGTCCAGACTTGCCATATCTGGTGGAATGATCAGAACAGGTCTGCCGGTCTGCATAACAAGATCGCCAATATTCATTACCCGAGCATCATCAAATATGGAGCCAGATTTAGCGCAGTTAATAATCAGATCTGCGCATCGCGCCTGTTGTGCAACATAGTCTGATAATTGCGTCAAAGTAATCGCAGAACGCCATTCGAATATCTGCAAACTCTCTGCCATACTCTCTTTTACAACAGCGTGAAACTCTGTTTCCGCCTCATGGATTTCTTCGGTAATTTCATCCTGATCTTGTCTGATCAGATCGCCCGAAATATAGCCATCTCCATAGGCAAATTGCATAGGCTTGCAAACACCAATACCGATCAAGTGAGCATTAAATCGATTGGCAAGACCGGTAGCGGTTGTCAAAAGTCCCTTATTTGAACGTCCTAATTCAACGTTAACCATCATGCTTGTATAGGTCATTTTATTTCTCCATTAATCAATCTGGTCTGCTGAGTTATCGAAAAAAAACATAGCAAAGTTAGTTGTTCGATTTGATCAAAACAATGTCAGATCATATTTTTGGATTGATTTTTAGGAAAATCAGCAGCGCGTGTAACGTCTTCCCATGCTAAAAAATCTTTACGCAAGTCGGTCAGTTTAGCCATCGCGCCTTCAAATGCAGCAACGCCAAGTAACAGATGATGCGGTGGTTTGGGTGATTCCACCGCCAGGACAATCGCATGCGCGGCGCGAACAGGATCGCCAGGCTGTTTGCCGGAGATCGCTCTTACCTGACTACGCCAGACACCTGCAGTGGAGGCATAATCTTCAATTTGTAGCTTACTTTCGTTGGCTGATCGCCCGGCCCAATCAGTCCGGAAACCACTGGGTTCGACTAGCATGACTTTGATACCTAAAGGCTCCACTTCTTGACACAGTGCGCCGGACAAACCCTCTACTGCAAATTTGGTCGCGTTGTAATAACCCACTGCTGGAAAAGCACAAATACCGCCAATTGAAGAGATATTGACGATAAAACCCGATTGTCGTTGCCGCATTCCTGGCAACACCGCACGGATCATATTGCTTACACCAAAGACATTGACTTCAAACATCTTCCTGATCTCTTCTTCCTCGCTTTCTTCAACCGCTGCGAAGTAGCCTATTCCAGCATTGTTGACCAGCACATCAATACAACCAAACTTGTCTTCTGCGGCTTTAATCGCCTGGTTAATTTGCTGCTGGTCGGTCACATCTAAGGTCAATATCAGCACATTTTTATGGTGTGCCAAATCCTTTAAGTCATCTGTATTACGCGAGGTGACAATAACGTTATAGCCCAGACCGATCAGATGTTGCGCTAATTCCCTGCCAAAGCCTGTGGAGCAACCAGTAACAAACCATACTGGTTTTGCATTTATCCCGGCTTGATTACTTGGACTTGGACTTGCAGTCGTAATTGTGTTGGTAGATGTGTTCACCTCACTAAATGTTGCGGGTGTTATCGATGTTATGGATGTTATTGATGTCATGGCGAACTCTCATGCAGGCGTTGTAGTTAGCTCATATTGAGCCTGACAAGATCAAGTCGTCTGTGCGGTAGTTCGCTTAGCCAATATCAGGTGGCAAACAGAATCAGTTAGTCGGATGACGTAATTGATACAGGCTAAAAATAGCGAGTAAATAAATTATTTCTTTCGACATACTCGTATAAAGTTGTTGACGTATGAATCAAGAAAAGTATTAGTAGGACTTGCGCAAAACCGCCCCAGCTGCGTTGCAGCGACTAGCCGCACTAAAGCACTGTCGTCGTCGCTACGTCTTGCTGGAACAATTTTGCATAACTCCTAATCAGAAACTATCTTACGTCATGGAAATAGAAGTAAAAAAATGAGTACGAAACACAAATACGGTAAATGAGATCATGAGAAGAAAACATCCTGAGCAACATAAACTTGAACATATCGGCTGGCTGAGAGCTGCTGTGCTGGGTGCGAACGACGGCATCGTTTCTACTTCGAGTTTAATTTTAGGTGTTGCAGCCTCTAACGCTAGCCATACTAGTATTTTGGTTGCAGGCGTGGCAGGTCTGGTGGCTGGTGCGATGTCCATGGCGACCGGGGAATATGTTTCTGTCCAGTCCCAGGCGGACACAGAAAATGCGGCGCTGGAGACCGAAAAACGAGAATTAAAAACAGATCCCGAGGGTGAGTTAAAAGAATTGACTGAGATCTATATTAATCGAGGGCTTGACGCCTCCTTAGCGCGACAGGTCGCTGTCGATCTCATGAAAAATAATGCGCTGAATGCCCATGCCAGAGATGAATTAGGTATTTCTGAAACTCTGAGCGCCCGTCCATTGCAGGCAGCCTTTGCCTCTGCCGGTAGTTTTACGATTGGTGCATTGCTGCCCTTATTGGTATCGGTTCTGACACCTAACCCCTATTTGAGTTGGCTCGTGGTAGCGACTTCTATAGGTTTTCTGGCAGTTCTTGGTGGGCTTGCTGCTTATGTTGGCGGTGCTAATGTCGTACTAGGATCTGTGCGGGTAAGTTTCTGGAGCGCTTTAGCGATGGGTTTAACCTATGCTGTGGGCTCTGTATTTGGAGGCATGCAATAAGTCTCAAACACAGCAGTGATCTATTGCAATTGCTGAATTTTGGGGTACCAAGGAGTGTCATCAAATAAATGGGAGTGGCGCAAAAACTAAAATCGCTCATCATGTGGATACCGAGACACGGAGACACGGAAAGACAAAGGGACAAAAAAGAGAAAGGCATATTTTCGGTCTTCTTCAGATTGTCTCACTATTTATTCTTCCTCTGCGCCTCTCTGATGAGAGGTCTTGACGTTTTCCAACCCGCCTAATCGCTATACGTGAACTGCTGCAAATAGCTTTACGCTTTTACGTAGTCCTAAGATGATGAAAATGAACTGACATGGCAACGAATGCATCTTCAAAGCAGGTCATCTACGCCGCACTGATCGGGAATATTTTAGTTGCCATTACCAAAGCCAGCGCCGCTACCTGGACTGGTAGTGCAGCTATGTGGAGCGAGGCAGTACATTCATTTGTGGATACTGGCAATGAATTATTGCTGCTGTATGGCATACGTCGCGCCGAACGACAGGCCGATGCGGAGCACCCCATTGGCTATGGCCGCGAGTTATATTTTTGGAGTTTTATTGTTGCGCTGCTGGTATTTGCGCTCGGTGCTGGCGTCTCGATATACGAAGGCATTTTACATCTGCTAGCGCCTCAAGCAATCAATGACCCCATCGTCAGTTATGTTGTATTGGGGCTAGCGTTTGTATTTGACGGTACTTCCTGGTTAATCTCACTAAAACAGTTTAAAGCGTCCAAGGGCACATTGGGTTATTACGAAGCATTTCGTCATAGCAAAGATCCTGCCTCTTTTATCGTTTTATTTGAAGACAGCGTGGCGTTGATCGGGATCGTGATTGCTGCATTTTCTACTTACCTGGCAAGTAATTTGGGTATGCTGGCATCAGACGGGATTGCTTCTGTTCTGATAGGACTAATACTCGCAGGTACTGCAGGATTACTCGCCCGCGAAAGTAAGAGTCTGCTGATCGGAGAACGTGCCGACCGCCAGCTAAGTGACTCGATGCTGAGTATTGCGAATCAACTTTCTCCCTCAGTAAAAACCAATGGTGTATTGACTGTGCAGCTTGCGCCAGATCAAATACTGGCAGCGATGAGTATCGAATTTGCTGATGACCTTAAAACATCACAGATTGAAACTCTGGTCGTTGATATTGAAACCCAAATCCGCGCCAGCCATCCAGAGGTCGTGACTTTTTTTGTAAAGCCACAAACTGCAGCCGCTTTTAAAGCGTCTGCACAGCGGCGTTTTGGGCTGCTTGACTCTTTGGTAAAAAAATCTTCATAAGGATATTGATCGCGCTCTCATATAGCACCTCTGGTTCGCCGAATAGAAATCGCAGTTCAACCCAGATTTTCCTTTGGAACAGCGACAAGTGTGCCTTTTGCGGACTAACTGACTAGACGCAACGACGACACAAGCTGCCTCTTGTCAGGAAGGACCACAACGTCAGGCAGTTCGCCAAAGCTGTAATTGCCGCTGTAGCGCTTCCACTCAAATCGCGTTAGTGCTATCTCTCTGAATACCCCGTGTCGTCTGCGTTTTTTCCGAAGGGGTAGCGGTCTAATGGCCTAATGGAAAATCTCGGTTCAACTATTGCCTATCGGTTAGATAGCGCACAGACAGGTCTTACTCTGCTCGCCTAGCCTGCCTTCATACAAGCATAAATAGAGAATTCAAAAAAAGAAATTCTCCATGAGACATCGACGATTTTTTCTAAACTTGGTTCTTTTTAATGATGGAGAATAGCAATGGAAACGATGATTTTTGATATTCAGGGCATGACCAGCGGTGCCTGTTTAGGTCATATCTACCGCGCGTTGGAAGGCATGGATGGGGTCAGCGATACAGAACTTTCTTTACGCGATGGGCAAGCCATCGTATCTACTGATCCGACATGCGTTACTGCATCGCAAGTAGAAGAAGTAATTGAACGACTTGGCTACCATGCCAACATTCATTTGGCGTAAGCGGCACACCGCACAGATTAAGATTTTCGTTTAGCACAAGCTGACTGTTCTTTAACCTAAACGAAAGTTAAAAATGAATACCGATACACAAATTCAAAAAGACGTTCTCGCTGAGTTGGAATGGGAACCTTCTGTCGATTCCTCCCATATCGGCGTTGAAGTATCTGACGGCGTGGTCACACTAGCAGGTCATGTCAGCAGCTTTGCAGAAAAGTGGGATGCAGAGCGAGCAGCACAGCGGGTTTATGGTGTAAAGGCGCTGGCAATCGAAATGGATGTCCGGTTACCAGGAACCAGCCAAAGAACCGATGGCGACATAGCGCGTACCGCAAAAAATGCACTTGAATGGCTGACCTATGTGCCAACCAAGGCAGTGAACGTAACTGTCGAGGCTGGCTTCATCACCTTAACGGGCGAAGTTGACTGGGAATATCAACGGCAAGCAGTCACTGATGCCGTGCGCAATCTGATGGGTGTGACTGGCCTCAGCGATCAAATTATCATCAAACCAAAAGTCTCCTTGGATGCGGTGAAATCAGATATCGAAGCAGCCTTGAAACGGCGTGCTCATAACGACGCAAAGAATGTTTCAGTCAGCGTCAACGGCGCAGAAGTGACTTTGGCGGGAACCGTGCATAGCTGGCTAGAGCGCGATCTGGTCATGCATTCGGCTTGGGGAACACCTGGTGTAAAAAACGTCGTGGATCATACAACGATTCGATATTGATTTTGTAAAAGTGAGCCGTATTGCTAAATAACGGACATTGAACTGCATTGTATTGCGCCTGACGATGTCCGCCTGTCCCATCATCGAAATATTAAATCGAAATATTAATTACGTTACGGAGTAACACCATGGAAACCAAAGATTCACCAGTGCATATTTTTAATAGCCACATTGAAGCAGAGGAAGCCATACAGACACTCAGCAAAGCTGGCTTTGATATGAAAAATTTATCCTTGATAGGTAAGGGCTATCACTCCGAAGAACATCCTCTAGGGTTTTATACCTTAGGCGACCGGGTAAAAACTTGGGGTGGCAATGGCGCATTCTGGGGTGCTATCTGGGGACTGCTGTTGGCTCCTGCGGTGTT
>NZ_JBEONQ010000052.1:0-25693 GCF_040544445.1 Undibacterium sp. GrIS 1.8
CTCGGCTATCGAACGCCGTTTGAGGTTTTTTATAATTTGGATATACTCCCACTAAAACTTACCTCCCGTTGCTCTTCGTAGCTGAATCCGCCTGCCTTATTGTCTAAGTATTATATGGACAATAAAATATACATATCGGGAGTATATTTATTCGTTATGTGCGGACAAATTCGAAATGAGACATTTTGCGCTAGCCATTCCCCCTACTTTTTCTGATCGAATAAAAAGTATTGCGCGATTCAGAGGTGCTGGTTATGATCGTCCATGAAGCACACGCTTCAACGTCGCTCGGACGGATCCGGGCGCTTACGTGAAAATACATCATGACCACTATTGATAGCACTACTCCGCCGGGCCGGGGTGATACGACACCAAGCCGCAGTTATACTTTCTCCCGCATTAATCGCCTTCCACCGTATGTCTTCAATATTACTGCCGAGCTAAAAATGGCGGCGCGCCGTCGTGGCGAAGATATTATCGATATGTCGATGGGCAATCCTGACGGTGCGACTCCACCCCATATCGTTGCCAAATTGGTTGAGGTCGCACAACGACCTGATACGCATGGCTATTCCGCTTCCAAAGGTATTCCACGCTTACGTCGCGCGATTGCACATTGGTATAAATCCCGCTATGACGTCGATCTAAATCCTGACACCGAGGCGATTGTCACCATCGGTTCTAAAGAAGGTCTTGCGCATCTGATGCTGGCAACGCTAGACAAGGGTGACACCGTGCTGGTACCCAATCCCAGTTACCCGATTCACATTTATGGCGCGGTGATTGCTGGTGCCGATATCCGTTCAATACGCATGAGTCCGGGCGTGGATTTTTTTGCCGAACTGGAACGTGCTATCCGCGAGAGTTATCCAAAACCGAAAATGATGATCTTCGGCTTCCCCTCCAATCCGACAGCGCAATGCGTCGAGCTGGAATTCTTTGAGCGCGTCGTCAAACTAGCGAAAGAACATAACATCCTGGTGGTCCATGATCTGGCGTATGCCGACATCGTTTTTGATGGATGGAAAGCGCCCTCAATTATGCAGGTGCCGGGTGCGCGTGATGTTGCTGTTGAATTTTTTACGCTATCTAAAAGCTATAACATGGCAGGCTGGCGGATCGGATTTATGGTGGGTAATAAAGAGCTGGTATCGGCTTTGGCAAGGATAAAAAGCTATCACGATTACGGCAGTTTTACGCCGGTACAAGTAGCGGCGATTGCGGCGCTGGAAGGCGATCAAACTTGCGTCAGCGAGATACGCGACAAGTATCAGCGTCGTCGTGATGTCTTAGTAAAAGGCTTGCACGAGCTGGGCTGGATGGTCGATATTCCGAAAGCATCGATGTATATCTGGGCACATATTCCGCCAGCTTATCGTCAACTGGGCTCGCTAGAATTTGCTAAGCAAGTTCTTGAAAAGGCTAGACTTTGCGTGTCACCTGGTATCGGTTTTGGTGAGTATGGCGACGAATATGTACGCTTTGCCCTGATTGAAAATGAAGCACGGATTCGCCAGGCTTTACGTGGTCTGAAAACGATGTTTCGCGATGATGGTGTAGAAGCATAAGCGCAGTATCAAAGCGAGTTCACGCTGGCAAAGAACGTCATTGTTACGTTCTTTGCGTTTCTGAAATAATAGATTCTTTGCGCCGCTGACTGATCTTGTTTTTGTGGTTGAATAAAGTTCTCCCTTCCCTTTTATTTTTTAAAGATTTTATGTCCACACCACGTATTCGTCTTGCCTCTTCCGGCCCAGAGTTTTCTCGTATTACACTAGGTTTATGGCGTCTGGCAGATTGGGCGATGACGCCACAGCAAAGACTGCGCTTTATTGAGCAGGCTCTGGAATCAGGAATTACCACCACCGACCATGCCGATATTTATGGCAATTATCAATGCGAACAATTATTCGGTGAGGCGCTGGCATTGGCACCGCAGTTACGTCATAAAATCGAGATCGTCAGCAAGTGCGGCATCAAGTTGGTGTCTGATCAGCGGCCTGCGCATCAACTTCAGTATTACGACACCAGCCGTGAACACATCATTGCGTCGGCCGAGAATTCCTTACGCAACATGCGGATTGATTATCTGGATTTGCTGCTGATACACAGACCCGATCCTTTGATGAATGCTGATGAAATGGCGGAAGCATTTCAGCACTTGCAGCAGAGTGGTAAAGTCAAATATTTTGGTGTGTCCAACTTCACGCCATCGCAATTTGAATTGCTGGCATCCCGTTTTCCGCTGGTGACTAACCAAGTGGAGTTGTCGGCCCTGCATTTGCCGCCATTACACGATGGTACGCTGGACCAGTGCCAGCGCTTAGGGATTGCGCCGATGATCTGGTCCGCACTAGCGGGAGGTCGTTTGTTGCAAGATGATAGCGAGCGTGGTTTGAGGGTAAGCGCGGCGCTGAAAGTTATCGCGGATCAGTTGGATGTATCGATTTCTACTGTCGCAATTGCCTGGATTTTGCGACATCCGTCTAAGCCTGTTGTATTAACTGGCACGGGACGTATTGCCGCCGTGCGTGAAGCTGTTGCTGCTTGTAGTATCAATTTAAGCCGCGAGCAATGGTTTTCTGTGTGGTGTGCATCTGCGGGTAAAAACGTTGATTGATTGCGACATCCTTGTTCTACGCAAATTTTGTAGGGTGCGACAGTTGCTTGTTGGTGGCCTTTAGTTCGTAGCCTTTAATTCGTAGCCTTTAATTGCTAGCCTTAATCGATAGCAACCGATACCAAGCCCTAGTCAGAAAGCATGATCTTCAGAAATTTATGGCGTCAGAACAAACACGACCGTAATGTAAATTCTGGCTAAAGATGGAAGTGTTAAGTTTTTAAGAGTATAAATAACAACTTACTTATCAGTTTTCTTGAAAATAGTCTTTACCCTTTTTTAATCGGATGGGCAGCTTGACGACTTTCTTCCAATGGATACGCCGCAATATACATAAGCCTAAACTGGGGCAGGCCGACATACAACAATGGCGGGCAGAAGTGTTATCTGCCATTTTGTTTATGGGGCTTGTGCTGGGATCTGTTACGGCTATTCCCAGTATGGCTCTTGCGATTAAGCAAGGTCTCTGGTCGGTCGTCAGCATTGATCTTATTGCTTTGACCTGGCTCGGTTGTTTGTGGCGCTTGCCACAACTACCTTTCAAATTTCGTGCCTGGAACTTACTCATACTGCTGTATCTGTTGGGCGTTTGGTTCTTGATTAAAGTAGGGCCCGTCAGCCAGATTTATTTGACAGCTTTCCCTGTCATGACGGCGTTGCTGATTGGTTTTCGTCCTGCAATCATTGCTTTGGTCGTTAATGCAGTGACTTTGCTTGGGCTCGGTTATCTTGCCAACGCCAGCATTCACATTGATCATCTAAGCGACCAGCCATTAATACAATGGATTGTCATCACACTCAATTTCACATTTATCAGTTCCATCATTACGGTGTCGTGCGGTGTACTTTTGCAACGCCTGGAACAGTCTTTGATCGAGCAACTTGCGATAGCGACTTCGCTGACGGAGCAGCAAGCTAGTTTACATACCGCGAATGAAGCTCTGAGGCTAAACGCTGTTGCATTAGCACGTCTGAATGACATGGTGCTGATTTTGGAGGTTGTTTCTGACTCAAGCAGTCAGAACCAGATTGTTTTTGCGAACGATGCTTTTGAGCGAAAAACTGGTTATCACTTGTCGGAAATAATGGGTAAAACTACGCAAATGTTGCATGGTGTGAATACTCAATTTGATGAGCTTGATCGTATCACCGCAGCACTTGATCGTGGTGAGACCGTGCATACAGAGCTGATCAACTATACGAAATCGGGTGGAGAATTTTGGGTCGAGATTGATATTGTTCCAATCTCAGATGAACGGAAAAAAATTACCCATTGGGTTGCTGTTGAGCGAGATATCACTGATCGTAAAAATGCAGAAGAACATATTTACCGGCTCGCCTATTTTGATGTACTGACAGGTCTGCCGAATCGTCGTTTGCTGGTGGATCGTCTGGATATTTTATTAGCAACCGCACGCCGTACTGGATTGAATAGCGCAGTGTTATTTATTGATCTGGATCATTTTAAAAACATCAACGATGCCCGCGGACATGCGGTTGGTGATTCATTATTGTTACATGTGACGCAGCGTCTTAAAACCTTATTACGTGAGGTCGATACTGTCGCGCGCATCGGTGGTGATGAATTTGTTGTACTGATTTCGAATATTTCAAATGATATTAATGTCGGTGCATTATCTGCCTTGGCCGTTGCCGAAAAAATCCGCAGTGCGATCGCCTTACCGTTTGAGATCGACGGGCAAACTTATAACTCTGGTTGCAGTATCGGCGTGACGTTGCTTCCAAAACCAGATCAAGACACTAACGACTTATTGCGCGAAGCAGATACCGCAATGCATCGTGCTAAAGCGGGCGGACGTAATCAGATTGCCTTTTTCGAATCCGCTATGCAGGCAGAAGTTGAGCAGCGTTTAATCTTAGAACACGATCTGGTTCTAGCATTAAGCGAGGGGCAGTTACAGATGGTAATGCAGGCGCAAGTGAATCATCAAGGGCAGCCAGAGGGGGCAGAATTGCTGATGCGCTGGACGCATCCGCAGCGTGGTCCGATTTCTCCCGCGGTATTTATTCCCGTTGCTGAAGAATGCGGCATGATCGTGCAATTGGGTGACTGGGCGTTGCGGCAGGGTTGCCTCGCCTTAATCCGATTAGAGCAAGCAGGATGGCCGCTTTCTCTCTCGATTAACGTCAGCCCAAAACAATTCCGGCAAGCTAATTTTGTTGAAAAGGTCGCGTCGGTCTTAATGCAGACCGGTGCGCCAGCATCACGTTTAATTCTAGAAGTAACAGAAGGTTTGCTGATCAATAATATGCAAGAAACCATAGAGCGTATGCACGCCCTGACTAAGATGGGCATCCGTTTTTCTATTGACGATTTTGGTACCGGTTATTCCAGTCTTGCTTATCTCAAAAAAATGCCTTTGTATGAGCTGAAAATTGATCGTAGCTTTGTACAAGACATGCCCGCCGATCCGAACGACACTGCGATTGTGCAATCGATTTTGTCGATGGCAAATCACTTGGGTTTGCGGGTGGTGGCGGAGGGTGTGGAGACCAAAGAACAGGCCGACTTTTTAATCGCTAGCGGTTGTGCAACCTTGCAAGGATTTTTATACAGCCGCCCGACTGCAATTGAGACCTGGCTGACGCAGCAAGAAGAGAAAGCACAGGGCGAACTGAAGTCATTGAATGCACCGAATCTACCCAATGTACCCAATGTACCTAATGTACATTAAGCATCCGCATATACGAGTAAATCTAGGGATGTCAGTATTTATATCGTATTCAAATAGGTCTGCTGCATCCAGTCGATAAATACTTGCACCTCCGGCCGCATAATTGCCTGTGCTTCATGCACCAGATAATACGCATGCGGTGGCGTCGCTAGTTGCGTGTCGAACAGGCGCACGACTTCTCCCTGCTCGATTAATTCCTGCGCAAAATGCTGACGCGTCAAGCCTACACCGTGACCATGTTTAATCGCTTCTAACAGCAAACCAAGATCGTCAATGCGCAAGCCTGTGGTAGGTTCCGCCCAATCTAGCTTTGCTACTTCAAACCATGGTTGCCAAGGTTCTAATGCTGAACGTAATAAGCTCGCGTGACGCAAATCGCTGGGTTGCAACAGCGGCGGTATGGTTTGCAGATAAGCTGGGCTGGCGACGGCAAACGATGGCTCGACGAATAATTTTTTAGTCACGAGATTCGGATATTCGCCCGCACCAAACCGTATTTCAACATCGCTCTCTGACAAGCTTAAATCGTATAGTGGTACAAATAAAAAAATCTCAATTTCAATTTCGGGATGCGCTTTGGTAAAGCTGGCTAAACGCGGCATAAACATGTAGCGCGCAAACGTCGGCGGCAAGGTGATTTTGACGCGTAACTGATTCTGCGTTGTTTTATTCGGTAATGGGAAGTCGGACAAAGTACGCAAAGCGACCCGCACCACATCCAGATAACGCCGGCCAAATTCGGTCAGTGTGACACTCCGTCCTTCACGCACAAAAACTCGTTCACATAAATGTTCTTCCAGCAAACGAATGCGGTGCGATAAAGCCGAAGGGGTAATACAAAGCTCTTCGGCAGCAACTGCAAATGAGGCATGACGAGCGGCTGCCTCAAAAGCAGACAGAGCGTGTACTGGAGGTAATCTTGTTGCCATTGTTTTTCCGAATTGTATGCATTGGCAGGCGAGAAATTCTCCTGCCTGAGGAGATAGGCTAGCTTTGCTTCATCATGATCCCAGATTTTCCATTAGACCGCTATCACTCCTTATCAATGCAGGTGTGGTATGAGGCGTTTAGGGAAATAACAACACTGCGATATGAGTGCAAGCGCTACAACGACAATTGCACCTTTGGCGAACTGCCTGGCGTTGTTGCTCCTCCTAGCAAGATGCAGCTTGCGTCGTCGTCACGTCTAGCCAGGCAGTCCGCCAAAGGCACACTTGTCGCTGTTCTAACGGAAAATCTGGGATGATGCGTTCTTTGATTTTTTGCCGTATCCTCCTGACATCATTCACTTAATAAATTTTTTGCTATGGGTAATCGACTTTCAAAAATTGCCACCCGCACGGGTGACGCTGGTACGACAGGTTTGGGCGATGGTAGCCGTGTTGATAAGGACGCTTTACGCGTACATGCGATGGGCGATGTGGACGAGCTTAATTCGCAAATTGGTGTGTTGTTGTGCGAAGATATTCCGCCGCAAATGCAGCGTGAATTGGTGTCGATCCAACATGATCTGTTTGATATGGGAGGGGAGCTATGTATCCCCGGTTACACCATGATCACCGATGCACAAGTAGCGCGCTTAGATACCTTATTGGCGCACTACAATGCCGATCTGGAGCCGCTGAAGGATTTTATTTTGCCAGGTGGATCACGTGCCGCAGCGGTTGCGCATGTTTGCCGCACCGTGTGCCGCCGCGCTGAGCGAGCTATTGTTAGTGTTGGTAAAGCCGAGGCAATTAATGATCAACCACGACAATATATGAATCGTCTGTCTGATCTGATGTTCGTTTTGTCGCGTGTGTTAAATCGGTATGCTGGCGGTAGTGATGTGTTGTGGGAGAAAGAGCGCGAGCGTTGATCAAGCTCGGTTTAAGTGTTTTGACTGCGGCTGTGTAAGTATTAATTGCCCTCCGTCCAAATTGAAAAACACCCGAGGTTAATAAAAACCTCGGGTGTTTTTTATGCGTTATGAATCGTGCATGAATTGTGCATGAATTATGCATTAATCGTGCACTAATCATATGTGATGTATCTCAATAAGGTCCGTTCGGTGCTTTTAATGCAGCGCAATCAGCGGGAGCGACGCAACTTTGATTATTTTCCCAGCCCCAACCACTGCTGGTATTTTTGCATAGCGCATAAGTTTTTCCATACCAGTTGCATTGGGTGGGAGCTTTGACCACGCCATAGGGCGATGGCAGAGCAGTGCAGCTAGAGCGGCCGACACAACTGGTATTGTTTTCCCAGCCCCAGCCATTGTTCGAGTTATTACAAATCGGGTACTTGGTGCCGTACCAGTTACATTGGTCAACAGTGGTGGTGCCGCCAGAAGAATTGCCGCCAAAGTTACTGGCTAATTTGGATGTCGCCTTAATACCGTTGCTACTGTTCACCAGAAAATTACCCCAAGTCGTGTATGAGCTAGCGACGAAATTATTGACGATATCGAGTTTTGTACAGCAGCTTCCGTTGCCACTCCAGCTCCAGCCCAAGTAGCCAATGCCATAGTCACGCGCGTATTGCATGATGGAGGTTTCATCAACATTGGCGCCGTTATTTTCTGTGCCAAACTCGCCAATAACCAGGGCATATCCTTTGGATTGGAAGCTGGATAAATATTGTTGAATGCGTGATGCATTGTTATACACCTCATACATATGCACAGAGAACACCAATCGATGCAGGGTATCTGCATTGTACAAAGTTGGCGCATTATCCCGCATGTAGTAAGAAGGATCTTGCCCCCAGCCTGGACCGTCGATCATGATCAAATGAGTCAGGCCAGCGTTGCGTAATTTTTTAATCGCGTTGGATGTGTCATTGACGAAGGTGGAGGCAGAGACATTGCCACCAAACGGTTCGTTAGCGATGTTTACAATCACATAATTCTCTTGTCCGACGATCGCGGATTTGATGTCGGAGCTGACCCAGTAATCAGCTGCTTGCGAAATGGTAGTCGCGTTAGCATTGTCACCCCAGCCAGTGGCTTCGTGTACTTCTAAAATACAGACCAATTTGTTGGCTTTGCATTGACTGATGATATTACTGATATCCGATCCACTGCTGCGCGTGCCGCCTTGCGTACCATTTTGTAAAACAATACGTGCCGAATTGGCGCCGGTTGCTGCAATGTCTTTTAAGCCTTGCGTGGTCTTGGATGTGAACCAGGCGTAAGGAAAATTAACACCGCGGAAAATGAAATTCGATCCGTTGGGATCGATAACCTGAGTGCCGCTGACACTCCAGCCAGCAAACGCTTGTGTTGCTATAAGGCTGGAGGCGAGCACTACCCCTGCGGTTTTTAGCATGCCTGATACAATTTTTTTGCAAAATGTCATTATCTTTACCTGGTTAGATGGCGGGAAAAAATCCTGGGATTGAAAATTAATATGTCATGTTAAATAAGCAAATGTTGATTAATTTTCATCAGTGTATTGATAATGATAGGCTTGTGCAAGTATCAAGTTTTGTTGGCATATGATTCGTTGAGATATAGTCAGTTTACTTTATAAAATTAACCGCCTAAACAATATACTCCTCATAAAATTATTTAAAATAGTCGATTTGTCCAGGAATTATCTGGACGATTAAAATATACCCTATTGGAGTATATTTATCGGGCGCTCTGGTAGCGTGCGTAATGTCACAAAAAAGCCACGCTGACCAAAAGGCAGCGTGGCTTTTATTTACATGTTTTTAACATTGTTCTGACTTAGGTCAGACGGGCTGTTTATTTGGCCGGGAAAGTCATACCCAGTTGGTCAAACAAAAATGCATACACGTCGGCAGTCTGGTTGGCTTTAATTGACAAAGAACTGCCGATGCCATGACCGGCATGTGAGTTGATGCTGAGGTAGACCGGTTTACCCGCAGTCGCTGCTTGCAAACGAGCGATCATTTTGCGCGAATGCATAGGGTTAACGCGGCCATCGGTTTCGCCAGTTGCCATGAAAATTGCCGGGTAGGTCGTTCTATCCTGAACATGGTGGTATGGCGAATAGGCGTATAAGGCTTTCAACTGATCTGGATTTTTGACGCTGCCAAATTCCGTGGTATTGAAGGCGCCATTGGGGTCTAGTTCTACCCGCAACATGTCGTAGATGCCGACTTGCGATACCACAGCTTTAAACAAATCCGGGTGTTGGGTAAACACCGCACCCATCAGCAGACCACCATTGCTACCGCCGATGCTGGCCATATGTTCGCTAGTGGTGTACTTTTGAGCGATCAGGTATTGTGCCGCTGCCGTAAAATCATCAAACACATTTTGCTTATTGGTCAGCGCGCCTTTGCTGTGCCATTCCTCACCAAACTCACCACCGCCACGCAGATTAGCGATCACGAACACACCACCCGCATTCAGCCACAGACGTGTAGCGGGACTTAAAAAGCGCGGCGTTTGATTGACGCTATAACCGCCGTAGCCATTAAGCAAAACAGGATTAGTCCCATCCAATTTAATACCTTTGCGGCGGACTATATTTAATGGGATTTTGGTGCCGTCTTTGGATGTTGCAAATTCTCTGACAACTTCTGTGTCGTCATAAGAAGTGGCGCTAGTTTGTGCTAATTTGGTGGCTTCTGACTTACCGGATTTCTCATCGTAACGAGAATAGTAGGGTGGTGTCAGATAGGTTTTAACTGAGTACAGTAATGAGCCGTCACTTAAGGTATCGATCTCATCCACGGTCGCTACATCTGGCAATGGCAGATTGCCTAAGGATTTTCCGTCATGATCATAGATCGCAACACGTGATGGTCCGCCGATAATTTCGCGCAGGTATAAAGCATTTTTTGTGACGATGACAGGGGAGCCGCCAAACTCTCCACCAGGTTGGATTACTGCCTCAGATTCCGGCACCAGCACTTTGGCGTGCGTCAGATCTAAATCGTTCAAGGCTAACTTCAAGAGCTTTCCGCGTGGTGCGTCTTTGCGGGAGACTAGATATATGGCGTTGTCCGAGCCAATAGTGGCTGCAACAATCTTGTCTTCAAACCGGCTGACTTGCTTGATCTTGCCATCCTGGCTGATCACGTAGTGCGCAAACTCGCCGCCATCACCGTTGGCAACTGAGGCGACTACATAATTGGGATTTTGATGGCTGTCGAGCGCGATTTCTGCCACTTTAGGAAAGTCTTTTCCTAAGACATACGCGTCTTTTGAAGGATCACTACCAATTTTATGGAAGTAAATCTGCTGGTAAAAATGCTGGCGATTCGCAGCCTGATCTTTGCCCGGATAGCGGGTGTACCAGAAGCCGGTACCATCGGCTTTCCACGCAACGCTACCGCCGCCAGTCGGGTACTGTACTAGAGGAATCAGCTTGTCGATTTGTTTGCCGGTAGCGACGTCAATGATGTGCACAGAGCCATCTTCGCTACCATTTTCAGACATCGATACAGCGACTTTAGAGCCATCGTGCGATGGCACAAACCAGTCAATTGCAGTCGTGCCTTTGGTATTGATGAGGTTTGGATCGAGGACAATTTTAGCTTGTGCAGGATCCGCCGCATTCGTCAGCACTGCAATCATAGGCTGCTGTTTTGGCGGCTGGTTATACATCGCAAACACTTTGTCGCCAGCGGTATGCAAATCATAGTAAGAGCTGGATGTGGCGGAGATTTGCGCCATTAGATTCTCAAATATGGGTTTGCGAAATGGCAGGCTGTCGAAATATTGTCGTGTGCGTTTATCTTGTGCCACGCTCCACTGATGTACCGCAGGATCGCTTTGTTTTTCTAACCAGCGATAGGGATCTTTCACGGTGATATCGCCATAAGTGTCAGTGACTTCAGCGACTCGCGTTGGCGGCGCAGTTTTATCTGCGGCAATTGCCGAGCCAGCAGAGATCAATAAACTCAAACCAGCAACTGCAAACGCAACATCAACCGCATTGATTTTTAATGAACATAAATTTTTCTTCGACATAAATTATTTCTCCCTTATTTAATACGCAAAAATTGTTGAGCTTGGTTTGACTGATTTGGACTTAATTTAATTGGAATAGTTTCAGACTAAAGAGTTTCATCTATCAGAAATAAAAAAGCGAAGCTTGTTGGCTTCGCTTTTTTATTTCGTTTCATTACTGATTATTTGCTACTAGCTTCAGTGCTTCTGCTCCGAAGCGTTTTTTGATTGAGGCCTCGATTCCCGCTGCATCCAGACCACAGCTTGCGAGCAGTAATGCCGGATCACCATGATCGACAAATTGATCTGGTAATCCGAGTATCAGCAATGGTTTGGTAATTCCTGCTTCTGCCATTGCTTCTGCGACTGCGGAGCCTGCGCCACCCATCACAGTGCCTTCTTCTATCGTGACTAACACGTCGTGGGTGTTGGCCAGTTCTGCCAGTAATGCCGTATCTAGCGGTTTGACAAAACGCATATTTGCCAGTGTGGCATCCAGATTTTCTGCAGCTTTTAATCCCGGCTGCACCATGGAGCCAAATGCCAAAATGGCGATGCTCTTGCCTTTACGTTTGATTTCGCCTTTGCCAATCGGCAGGGTGCTGAGTTTTAAATTGATGGCTGCACCAATCCCGGCGCCGCGTGGATAACGGATAGCCGCCGGGCCTGGATAATGGAAGCCAGTCGACAACATTTGACGGCATTCATTCTCATCCGAGGCGGCCATCACGACCATATTAGGGATGCAGCGCAGATAAGCCAGATCATAATTGCCGGCATGGGTTGCACCATCAGCACCGACCAGTCCCGCTCGGTCCAGGGCGAAAGTAACGTCCAGATTTTGCAACGCGACATCGTGAATTAACTGATCATAAGCACGTTGTAAAAAAGTGGAGTAAATCGCAACGACAGGTTTGAGCCCCTCGCATGCCATGCCACCGGCAAACGTAACAGAATGCTGTTCTGCAATGCCAACATCGTAATAACGGTCAGGGAATTTTTGCTCAAATTCCACCATGCCAGAACCTTCGCGCATCGCTGGGGTAATGCCAATCAAGCGTTGATCAGCGGCAGCCATATCGCATAACCAATTACCAAAGACTTGCGTATAAGTTTGTTTGGCAGGCGTAGTAGAGGGCTTAATGCCTTCAGCAGGATTGAATTTGCCAGGGCCGTGATAAAGAATTGGATCGGCTTCTGCTAATTTATAGCCCTGGCCTTTTTTGGTGACTACGTGCAGGAATTGGGGACCTTTGAGATTCTTTAAATTTTGTAGCGTCGGTACCAGAGAGTCCAGATCATGACCATCAATCGGGCCAATATAATTAAAACCAAATTCTTCAAACATCGTCGCCGGTACGATCATGCCTTTTGCATGCTCTTCAAACCGTTTGGCTAATTCCAATACTGGCGTTGGCAGTACCGATTTACCGACATTTCGTGCTGCTGCATAGAATTTACCAGACATCAGACGTGCCAGATAACGGTTAAGTGCACCGACTGGAGGCGAGATCGACATATCGTTGTCGTTCAGGATCACCAGTAAATTGATATCGTCGTAGACACCCGCATTATTCAAGGCTTCAAACGCCATGCCGGCGGTCATCGAGCCATCGCCAATGATGGCAACAGAATGGCGATCCTCGCCTTTGGTTTTTGCCGCCAAAGCCATCCCTAACGCAGCAGAAATCGATGTCGATGAATGCGCTGTACCAAACGTATCGTATTCGCTCTCAACCCGGCGCGGAAAACCAGAGATACCATTTAACTGGCGCAAGGTATGCATGCGATCACGACGACCCGTTAGAATTTTATGTGGATACGTTTGATGACCCACATCCCAGACCAGACGATCTTCCGGTGTCTGAAATACATAGTGCAGCGCGATGGTGAGTTCAACAGTGCCTAAATTAGACGATAAATGACCGCCTGTTTTAGACACAGAATCAATGACAAAATGACGCAACTCGTCGGCCAGCGGTTTTAATTGGGCACGTGTCAGCTTGCGTAAGTCGGCTGGAGAATTAATGCTGTCTAACAGAGTATTTGTATTATTAGTTGTGGTCATAAATTACGCCTTCCTCTGCACAATCAAATCTGCTAGGTTGCGCAGGATGTGTGCTTTTTCTCCAAAGGGCAACAACGCAGCATGGGCGTCGTCGCATAGTTTTTTTGCCAGCGCTTGTGACGCTTCCAAACCTAGCAAGGATACGTAGGTCGGCTTGTTATCTGCGGCATCTTTGCCAGCAGTTTTACCTAAGGTGGCAGAATCTGCGGTGGCATCCAGCACATCATCTACTACCTGAAATGCCAGTCCAATTGCGCTGGCGTATGCATCAAGCGCAGCGACTTCCGCCGCGGATAGAGTCTTGCCACACATCGCGCCCATGATGACTGAAGCACGCAGCAATGCGCCTGTTTTTAGGCGGTGCATCTGTTCTAGCTGGCCTACTGTTAAGGCGACACCGACGCTGGCTAAATCAATCGCCTGACCGCCGCACATACCGATTGACCCAGCGGCTTGTGCCAGCAAACGCAACATGGCAACTTGCCGTGAAGATTCACTCTCTGCTTCTGCCAAGACCAAAAAAGCTTGTGCTTGCAACGCGTCACCAACCAACAGGGCAGTTGCCTCATCATATTTGACATGCACAGTCGGTTTGCCTCTACGCAGAGCGTCATCGTCCATGCAGGGCATGTCGTCATGTACTAATGAATAAGCGTGAATCATTTCTAATGCGGCGGCGGCACGCGCCAATAAATCTGCTGGGGCATCAAACATAAAACCGGCGGCATACACTAACAAAGGGCGCACGCGTTTGCCGCCATCTAAAGTGGCGTAACGCATAGCCTCATGCAATTTTGCTGGTATAGCATCGGTGCTTGGTAGAAAACTAGCTAATAAGACTTCAAATTGCTGCTGAGTGGATTTCATCCAGTCCTGAAAATGCGCGCTCATGCATCGGCCTCGCCAGAATTATCTGCAACGAAAGGTTTCAGCATGCCAGCTTCCAGTACTTTGACCTGCTGTTCTACTTTGTCGAGTTGGCCTGCGCAGTATTTAATTAATTCAGAACCACGTTGATAAGCCGTGACGGAGGCTTCTAAAGGCAGCTCACCAGCTTCCATCTGGGCGACCAGTTCTGATAATTCCGACATCGCTGCTTCGAAAGAAGTTGGCTGATCGTTCTGACCGGGTTGTCCGATGGAGGGTAATTTTTTTGGCATAGGTAGTCTTGAAGAGCAAATTGAGTCTAACCCCGCATTTTAGTGCAAACCCAGTTGATAATCAGCTTAGTTGGCATAATTAGCAGCTTTTTTAGAGCTATCCTTTCTGTATCGGGATTATTCACTTTTATGCGCTTATTGAATTTGTTTTTTTGATATCGCAAAAAAGAGAATTTACTTAAAAAAGCAGCTGAAATTGCGATTCAAACATTTCCACATGGAAATTAATCGTATATAGTCAATGTGCAGTCAAACAAATTGTAGTGTTTGTGTGATGCAAGTTTGTGCACAGACTACTCACAAAGCATTACACTACTTCATTCTTTCAAAGCAACTTCTGAGTATTTTATTTAGTTGGCTTATCGATCAGATTTAGGTTGCAGACGGTAATTCTTTACTAATAATTTATCTTAACAACGTGTTTTAACAACGAGTTCCATGTCATCACAGTCGCCCGATTATCGGCAGTCTCAGAAAGCACCGTTAGCGCGTGCGGAGATTTTGCGTGCGCTGATTCCGCAGGCGACGCATTTGGTAGTCGCGCAATTAGATGCATTTGCCGCACGCTTGGCGAACGCTTTTTTTGCAGCATCCGAGCAAGTCAGTGATGCTCGTGAGGCTAATCTCAGTTTTAACTCTGGTCAGTTGTTAAAGAACAATGGCTATGCTTTTTATTACTTATGTTCGGCTGATATTGAGATCGCTTTCCGTAATGAAATTCAAGCTTTGTCTTTGGCAAATAAGCCTAAACAAGAACATTTTGAGCAACAAGATATCGCTCTGACACTAGTGTCATACGAAGAGATGGACAAAAAGCTAGCATTTGGGCGTGCTAGCCGTGCGTTAGAGCTGGCGAGCGCTGAGCAACTAGCCGCATTAGGTATGCGTTTGGCATGTGTCACAGAGACCGATACTCTGAGCGTTGCGCAAAATCCATTCAGGCCGGAAGTGTTTTTACGCGTGATCCATGCAGCGTGGTCTAAATTTAATCCTGATCCACATACGCATCCGTTAATTTTGCCGTTACTGCGGGCAGATATTCTGTTTGATCTGTCGCCAATTCTGCAGGCCTTAAATGAGTTTTTGGTACGTCAGGGCATTTTGACTGAATTGCATGAATCTTATCGGATTAAAAAGACCGAAAATATTCAATCTGCGATTGCGCCTGCTCAAGTTGATAAAAAAGATTTAAGTCAAAAACTGAAGAAGATTTTTTTAGAAAAAAATTCTTCTGATCCATCAGCTAATCAAAATGAAGACGATCAAAAAACTGATTTAAATCAGCTGCAATATCGCCAGCAGTTTTCTGCTAGCGCTCAAGCCAGCCAGCCAGAAACCGATACCCGACTTTTCCATTATCTGGAAAATTTACAGAAGACGATGGCGATTCGCCAGTTGGTGGCTGGTGCGCAAGACATGATGCGTCTGTCGCAAATGCGGGAGCAAATGCCGGAACTGACGAGTAACAACAGCGTAGAAAAAACTACTCTCGATTTGCTGTCTAAAATATTTGATACGGTTTTTCATAACCCATCAATACCGGGACAGATTAAAGAGCTGATTGGCGTCTTGCAAATCCCGGTGCTTAAAGCTGCGTTGATGGATAAAGAATTTTTCTTTCAAGAAGCGCATCCAGCACGCCGCATGATCGATCTGCTCACGCAGCAGAGCGTGGCCTGGGATCAAAGCAAAGGACAAGCTGATCCGCTGTTCCAGGCAATGCAGCACAATGTGAGTCGGGTACAAAACGAGTTTGACCATAAAATGGGTTTGTTTGACGAAGTGGTTTCTGATTTAGAAAACTTTGTCGCAAAAGAAGAAGAAGCCAGCGCAAAAGCTTTACAAGAGCCGATCAAACGTGCGCTGCAAAAAGAGAAGTTCAAACAGGCCAATATAGCCGCCAATAATGAAGTTGCTTTGCGAGTCGGTACTGGCGAGGTAGTCGCTTTTGTTGAAAGCTTTTTAGAAAACCGCTGGACTAAAGTACTAACACTGGCCTACAGCGTGCAAGAAGATAAACCACATGCTGTGACAGACGCTATCAAAACGATGGATGACTTAATCTGGAGCGTTAAACCTAAGATTACTTTGCCACAACGCCAAGAATTATTGAACCGTCTGCCGGCGATTTTAGCCAGGCTAAATAAGTGGCTGAGTCTGATTAAATGGGAAGATGCTGACCGCGCTCTATTTTTTGCTGATCTCGCAGAATGCCATGCGTCGATAGTTCGTGCTCCTTTAGAGTTGTCCCCAGAAAAGCAGTTAGAAATAGCAGTCGAAGCTGCGCAGTTAGCCGCTGAGCGTCGCCTGGAAAAACGTAATCAGGCAGAAGCTCAGGAGGCACAAGAGTTACAGAAGCTGCACGCGGAAGATGTCTCTGCTGATAATGCCGCCGAAGTAGTCGCAAATCTGGAGCGCGGCATTTGGTTGCAATTTACGAAGAAGAGCGGAGATACTCACAAAGCCAGACTCGCCTGGGTTAGTCCTATGCGCAGTCTGTACATCTTTACCGCCAGTCAAAAAGAGAAATCTTTCTCCTTATCTGCACAAGAGCTGGAACAGACTTTTCGCGAACAACGTGCACAAATTTTGGTACTCGATAAATTAGTTGATCGCGCTCTCAGCGAAGCCTTGGAAGAGGTTGCTGAGCGAGAAAACGAGCTGGCGAATTAGGGCTTCATTGCTAATGGCAGCACGAATTTTTCCAACTGAAGATACAGACTTATTTGTAAATAATGGTTTTGCTATAACTCTACCGTTATTAGATTCGTGTACTTTGAACGACCTCGATTTCGTACTATCTCAATTACAAAAAAATACCGCAGGAACCCGCCAATTACTAGATTTTCTTTGGTGCTCCGATTTAGCTCTGCGTATTCGCCAACACTCTCTGGTTAGACCATTCTTGGCATTGGACGCTGTCGCAGTGCAATGTACTTACTTTGAAAAGTCCAAAGACCAAAATTGGCTAGTCCCTTTACATCAAGATCTTAATATCCCAGTCAAGGAGAGAATAACTCATCCCGATTTAACGGTTTGGTCTGAAAAAGAAGGATTGGTCTTTGTACAGCCTACTAATGAAATGTTGCGTCAATTGGTTGCCGTACGTTTGCATATCGATGAATGCGACCTAACTGACGGCCCCTTGCGCGTTGTTCCGATGTCACATAAAAATGGTCGGTTATCCAACCAGGCCGCTATAGAGACGCGTGATCGTATGGGAGAAGTTATTTGCCCCGTTGAGAAAGGCGGGGCTTTAATAATGAGTCCTCTTCTATTGCATGCATCATCAAAAGCATCAGGCGAAAGTAAAAGGCGAGTACTGCATTTTGTTTATGGGCCAACCATTTTGAGTCATGGATTAAATTGGCGATATGCGATATGAGTCGCCTACTCGTTCACTAATAAGCCCCCAGACGTTTCTGCTCATTCGCATCAAATAACTGATCACGAATTTGCTGTAATGCCGTCATTTGTTCCGTGTCGTTTTTTCCATTGCTGATGATTTTATTTCGCTCCGCCTGATAAGTAGCAATCCGGTTTTTCCAATCTGTATCTTCTCTATCCAGATCAGCCAATCGTGCGGCGGCTTCTGGTGTGGTTGCTGCTGCTCGCATACGATAAATATCGTCGTCGCTTGCACCTTGCGCGCGCATTTTTGCGACGTTTTCTTCCATACGTATGATTTGATAAGGCGCTTCTTTTTCTGCCCGCAGTGCTGCTGGCATGGCCGCGTCCAGCGCTTGTAATTTTTGTTGCTTTTGTACGTTGTTCAGATTTTTATCTTGTGCGATTTCCAGTCGCGTAATCGCGTCGGTGTCGTAGGCATCGTCAAAGCCAAAGAATGCAGTATTTTCGTTTTGATTGAAATAACGCTGCCTTAAAGTTTGCATGCCTGCTAGCCGTGCTTTGATTGCAGATGTCATTTTATTGCTGTCATAGCCGGCATTTGTAGGATTCACTAGTTGAGGATTTTTTTCTATTTCTGCCAGCGCTAGTTTGTAATCCAGATAGCGACTTAGCAGATCTTTAGCTTGTGCTGCCGCTTTGGGGCCTAATTTTTTACTTAGTTCTTTTTCTATTTCTGCACGGATTTCCGGCAAAGTTTTTTCGCCTGTCGCCGCTAAGTAATAGTCGAACATGCGGCGCAATCCGGCATCGACAATTAAGACATCGGTGCTTGCTTGTTGTAACTGACCGTCAACCTGAGTGCCATCCATAGAGCGCACAAATGCGAACGAATCTTTGTCGCTCGACACCTGTTCTGAGCGCATATTTGTAGTCGGGTCGGTACGTAGTTGCAGCATCGTGAATACAGCGATGACGATGGATGCGATAGTGATGGTGGCGTAGCTTTTTTGTATTCTCATTATCTCGATCAACATTCTGATGTGGTCACTCCTGCTTCCGTAAAAATTACGGAGATGGAGAAGTCAATTAGCGGCTAACAAGTTGCGTACATCAAATAACAACTCATGGTCGTATTTGATGCACGCTATCCGCCTTAGATGTTTAAAATTGTAGACGCAATAGAATTTAGTTAATTTTATAGCCCTAAATTTTTTAAGCGATTGGCGTGTTGTCGATACAGCGTCACCGGATTGGTCTCAAAAATATTCACTAGGCCGACTGTTTGGTTCACTTCATCCAGATGGTTCATCGCGTAATCGTCACGGATCACTTTGCCTAAATGTGCGGAGCAACTTGCGACTAATCCGTCATTTTTTGCGCCCGCAAAGGCCAGCGAAGTTAAGGCTAATGCCGGATCGATTGGATCGAGTACATTGGTATAGGCCTTGGCACCGCTCCAGGAGAAATACGATACGCCGTTGACCTGGTAGGCACCTTCACCGCAGGCGCTAGTTGGTACGCCCTCTGGATGCGAAGCATTGAACTTGAGTGATCCTGCCGTACTCAATGATTTTGCTGCTGCCAGTGAATCCTGAGTTAAACCTTTGCCGCCAGAGAGGAAGTTAATGATATTTGCCAGGCCATTGGTGATCGACACAACTACTGCGTTTGATAGCGAGCCATCAGGTGCGATTCCCAGCAGCAGATCAGCCACTTTGGAGCCGCGATTGACGCCGCCTACGGTGGTCACCGATGCCACCAGATCAGGTCGGACGGATGCCACATAACGTGCGGTCGGGCCGCCGTGGCTATGTCCAATCAGATTGACTTTGCCGGTGCCAGTGACCGCAATGATTTGTTTGACCTGGGTCAGTAATTGCTCGCCCCTTACTTCGGTACTATTCGCAGCGGAGACTTGGGTTGCATACACTTTGGCGCCGTCAGAGCGTAAAGCGGATGGAATGCCATACCAATATTCCACAGGACCGATGTTATCGAAGCCAAACAAACCATGTGCCAGCACGATGGGATATTTTGTTTCTGTGTAACCAGAAGCCCATGATGCTGTAGGAAGCATTGCCAATCCAACTAGCAATGCCCCGATTTTTTTCAATCTTTTTTTGTTCATTTTTTTGTCTCTTAAATTATTTTTTTCAAATAGCCAAAATGAAACCGGACAATGTCATTTGTCCTTTACTGTCGCTCCTTTTAAAAAAATGGGATTTTCAGACTAGGTTTTGCCTAATCAATAAGCAAGGCGCAGCGCAGCATAAAAATCGCGCTGAAATGCAAATTTAATGAAGTCAGCCCATTTTTGATTGAACATTGATGAGATGAATTAATCGATGGCGAATGAAAGCTTATTGATGCTTGCTGGATCGTTTTTAGGCACTTTGCGACTAAAAATATAGGGCGATGGCTGGTGTTTTTGTTTACGCCTGTTTGCTTAAGCCAGGTTTTAAACCTGATTATCTTGCCGATAAGTAAAAATTAGAAGATTGTCACTAAAGTTGATTGATCCGTCGTTTTGTTGCTTGCAACGTCGGTTTGTCACAACAAACAACGCTAACTTTTTGATTTCTTTTTGCTTATTTTGAAATCAAAAAAAGTCTAATTTGCCGCAGAGCACCCCGATAAAGCCGATTCAGGTATAATCCGCGGTCTTGTCCAAAATTTCCTCTTCATTATTGTTGTGTGAGCTTTTCGCTGGAGATCGTCGTTTTCTTAATCACGATCAGCAGTTAAAAGCAGGTTTTTGTGGATTCTTTCTCCTTTAGGTTGGTGCAAATTAATTTGGGGGGTAGGGATGTCCGATCTGGCTTCTTTTTCCAAACTCGCGCGCTCCGACGCGCAACTTCCTGTTCATGTGTATTTTGATCAATCGCTGTTGCAACGCGAGATCAAACAACTCTTCCAGTCTGGCCCACGCTATGTCGGTCATGAACTGATGGTGCCCAATGTCGGCGATTTTGCTACGCTCGTCGCTGAGAATGAAGGCCGCATGCTGGTGCGTCATGCCGACGGCGCTAACGGAATTGAGCTGATGTCCAATGTCTGCCGCCACCGGCAAGCACTGATGTTCAATGGTCGCGGCAACAGCAACAATATCGTATGCCCTTTACACCGCTGGACCTATGACTTAAAAGGTGAGCTGATTGGCGCACCGCATTTTGAGGACACGCCTTGCCTTAATCTGTCACGCACGCCGCTGCAAAACTGGAACGGTTTATTATTCGAGCAAAACGGCTACAACGTGATGGAAAAAATGGGGCAGCTCAGCGTCACCAAAGACCTCAATTTCAGCGACTACATGCTAGACCATGTAGAAGTGCATGAATGTGATTACAACTGGAAGACTTTTATTGAAGTTTATCTGGAAGATTATCATGTCGAACCATTTCATCCGGGCTTGGGGAGTTTTGTCACTTGTGATGATTTAAGCTGGGAGTTTGGTGAGGACTATAGCGTACAAACGGTCGGCGTGAATAATGGCCTGCTCAAATCCGGTTCTGCTAAATACCAGGCGTGGCAAGAGCAAATCCTCAAGTTTCGTAACGGTGAAACACCAAAATACGGTGCGATCTGGTTAACGTTATACCCGAACATCATGGTCGAATGGTATCCGCATGTGCTGGTGGTATCGACTTTATGGCCGACCGCGACTGGTAAAACACGCAATGTAGTGGAATTTTATTATCCCGAAGAGATCGTCCTGTTTGAGCGTGAATTTATCGAGGCTGAACGCGCTGCTTATATGGAAACCTGTATTGAGGATGATGAGATTGCTTTGCGCATGGATGCGGGGCGCAAAATTTTGCTAGACCGTGGTGTCAGCGAAGTTGGTCCTTATCAATCACCGATGGAAGATGGCATGCAGCATTTTCATGAGTGGTATCGACGCAAAATACAGTTTTAAAAAAATGAAGGGGAAGCCGCAGCTTCCCCTTAATTTTTTGTTACTCCTTTTTAGGCTGTCGATTACTACATCAATTATCAGACCGATTAAAAGAGTGAAAAAGAACCGGGATCAAATAAATGCAGTCTTTGTGGATGTTGGTAGCCAGCTTTTTATTCTCCATCATGGGCGTATGCGTCAAGCTCGCCTCGGATACATATTCAACTTCTGAAATCGTTGCTTATCGCGGCTTGGTCGGGATGGTGATGATTTATTTGCTGGTGAGAACGCAAGGCTATAGTTTGCGCACTCGCATGGCAGGTCATCATTTGTGGCGCGGCACGGTAGGCGTGATCGCTTTGTGGCTATGGTTTTATTCGATCAGCCGTTTGTCGTTGGCGATGGCGGTGACGCTCAATTACATGTCACCGATCTGGATTGCCGCGATCTTGTTTGGTGGGGCATGGTTAAAGGGAAAGCAGCGGATTGAATGGGGTTTGCTTGCAGCCATTGCCTTGGGATTTATCGGCGTTTTATTGTTGCTACGTCCCAGCATGCATGCAGATCAGATGGTCGGTGGGATCGTGGCGCTCATCTCTGGAATGCTCGCTGCGCTGGCTTACATGCAAGTGCGTCAGATGGGTTTGATGGGGGAGCCAGAATATCGTGTGGTATTTTATTTTTCACTCACCTGCGCCATTGCCGGTTTGTTCGGCACAATGATTAATGGACTGACTTACGGGTTGGACTACGGGCTTGGTCAGGATGCCGGCAGTAGCAACTTAGCTGCACATTCGTTTACGGCTGGCTGGCATGCGCATCATATCAAAGGCTTTTTGCTGCTGATTACCATAGGCTTGACTGCGGCCTCAGCCCAATTTGCGATGACACGCGCCTATCGCCTTGGCAATACTTTGGTCACCGCCAATTTACAATATGTCGGCATCGTATTCTCCAGCATTTGGGATCTGTTATTGTGGAACGATGCATTAAGTTGGATGAGCTGGTTAGGCATTGCTGTGATCTTAAGTAGTGGATTGATTGCGACGTTCTATAATGCCAGAAACAAACCAGTAATCGCCATCGACCCTATAGCGACTGAATAAAAGGAGTACGCATGCATACCACACTGATTTCTGCCACGGACTTATCCGCCCAGATTGACAATCCACATTGGGTCATTTTAGATTGCCGGCATGATTTGCTGGACGCCAGCGCGGGTAAAAAAGCTTATGATGCGGCGCATATCCCGCGTGCTAAATTCGCCAGCCTGGATAACCAATTGTCGGGCCCTAAATTATCTTCCAATGGCGTTTTTCATGGGCGGCATCCATTGCCGGAAAAAGAAGATTTCATCCGCATCTTGCGTGCCTGGGGAATTGATAATTCTACGCAAGTCATTGCCTATGATGCACACGGCGGCATGTTTGCCGCCCGTCTCTGGTGGATGTTGCGCTGGGTTGGACATAAAGCGGTTGCGGTATTGGATGGCGGCTTGCCCGCGTGGCAGGCGCAAGGTTTGCCAACTACGGATAAAGCGCCAGAGGCAGCGCGTGGCAGCATTAGCTTAGGTGTTAGTCTGGTCAGCAGCGTCAACGTCGGTGACGTGCTGGTTAACCTTGCTACGGCCTCGCGTACGCTGGTGGATGCCCGCGCGGCAGACCGTTTTCGCGGTGAGAATGAAACCATGGACCCGATTGGCGGCCATATTCCCGGCGCAAAAAATCGTTTTTTTAAAGATAATCTGCAAGCGGATGGGTGCTTCAAATCACCGCAAGAATTACAGGCCGAATGGAGTGCAATTGTGCCAGATGCCAGCAAGGCGATTATGCAATGCGGATCAGGCGTGACGGCCTGCCACAATTTGTTAGCTTTGGAAATCGCGGGTTTGCCGGGCGCTGCTTTATATCCGGGATCGTGGAGCGAGTGGTGTGCAGAGCCTGCGCGGCCGTATGTTACCGGTGATGCAGGATAAGTATTTTTAGGATGATATATAAGATACTCCCCTTAAAAAAAGTATAAATAGCCTTATTGTCCAATGATTATATGGACAGTCTAACTATACTTAATGGGAGTATATTTTCATATGGACGCTGATCGTGTCGGAATAATCCACGCTCAGCCTTCTACTGCCCGAATAGTCCAAAAATCTGCCGCCAGATTGTGCTCCATCAAATATGCATAAGGCACAGTAAAAAATCCTTGCTTGCCCCAGTCTGCACCCCACGAGTTCATCACCGTGAAGCGTTCTGTTTTATCGTCATAACCGACCGCCAATACCGAATGTCCGCCAACTAGCCCCTCATCTTTTTTTGGCATTCCCAGCACGCCGCGCGCTGCCATTTTCTCCGATTCAAATCCCTCGTATAGAGTGATGCCGAACACAAATGGATGACCTGTTGCCAGACATACTTTCAGATGATCGAGTGTTTGTTGCAGACGCTGATAGCTGATCGCCTGATGTTCCAGCGCCTCCGCATATGCGGCGCGTGGCGGTTTTAAAGCATATTTTTTTGCGATATACGGCCAGCTGCTCTCACGACAAATACCCTGTTTAGCGACACTCTTAATTGCATCACGGATTTGTGCCCCATGGTTTTGCCGCTGCGTCCCTATCATCACGCGAGCATTGTAATGAACGAATAAACGCGATGGCATAAACGGGCGTTGTATGCCTTGTTTGATCAGATTAAAGCGGAAGGCATTGCAGACAGCGTTAGAGGTACAACTACCGATACGATCACCTTGATTAAAAACACTGGGGCAGTGTGGGCGCAGATCGATTTTGCTCGGTAACCGGGGCAGATAATTGGGCGGGACATCAAAGCGATGATCACGATGATCTGGTAAGTCAGGCAACCAACCATAGCCCGCAATTTTTTGTACCATGTTATTCCTCTTCTCTATCATGATTGCCAGAGATATCAGTCTACAACGATACTCAGCACATAGAAAAAATTAAGCCCGGTGTTGTGTCACAAACAGCACCAGCACTACGCCTAACGCGATCAGAATAATTTGCGGAATCGTTTCACGCAAGGTCGCGCGACGCTGCATCTGTGGCATTAAATCACTCAATGCAATATAAATAAAACCGGATGATGCAAATACCAGCACGTAGGGGATCAGGTTGCTCGCACTACCTAAAGTATAAAAGCCAAGTACGCCACCAATCACCGCCATCAGACTGCATATCAGGTTATACATGTAGGCTCGCGCGCGCGAAAAACCGGCATTCAGCAACACAATAAAATCACCAATCTCTTGCGGAATTTCATGCGCAATGATCGCCAGACCAGTGACCAGACCTAGTTTAGGATCGGCTAAAAATGCAGCAGCGATCAGGATTCCATCCGTAAAATTATGTAAGCCATCGCCTACCAAAATCATCCAGCCTGCCTTACCAGCCTCGTGTGCATCATGTCCATGCTCGTGATGATGCCCATCACCTTCGTGATGATGGGAGTGCCGCAGAATTGCAAATTTTTCCAGCAAAAAAAACGCCAGCAAGCCGCCCAGCAAGCACCCAAATAAGGTACGCGGATCAGCACCAGATTCAAAAGCCTCTGGCAATGCATGCAGTAAGGAGGTCGACAGCATAATGCCAACCGACAAACTGACCATACGCTCGACCATTTTAGATAAAAGCGAAAACGAAAAAATCGCCGCAGCAGTAATGCTCAGCACACCGGCAATCGTGGTGGCAAAGAGAATGGATAACAACGTGGAATGAATTTTAAGCCTCGAATCAGACAATAATGCACACAAGTGCAACTGGGTTGCAAATTAGAACACAGCGCGAGGATTTGTGCAAATGGAGTCGGAGCCAAATTTTTTTATGTTTCTTCGTCCTCGTTCATACGTTGCCTCAAACCGTAACTTGGAAAAAATTAGATTAACTGAGACCTTTGCATGACAGCCTTAATCAGAGCCGTTTCAGCAAAGGTTGAATTTTTAAAAAATAAAATGATGCTTTTTTAGTGATTTTGTCTTCA
>NZ_JBEONQ010000053.1:0-25582 GCF_040544445.1 Undibacterium sp. GrIS 1.8
TGTCACATGTGCCGCTTCAAACAAGAAAACCAATCGCAACAGTGGCCACACCCATGCTCGACTTTACTGGTTTGGGTATTTTGCAAGAAGCTCAATTGCTTTTGATTTTCTAACCAAGGATGTAAATCCTGCTTGGTCATAGGTTTGGCATAGTAATAACCCTGCGCCAAATGACAGCCAAACGACATTAAGGTTTGCGCTTGCATTTCGCTTTCTACACCCTCGGCAATGATAGAAAGCTCCAGACTTTGTCCTAATTGGACGACCATCTTGGCGATACTGCCATCACCAGAATTTTCTTGTATTTCGTTGACGAAGGCGCGATCGATCTTCAGTTTATCTACATCAAGTTTTTGTAAGTGACTTAAAGATGAGAATCCCGTACCGAAATCGTCAATCGATACTTTTATGCCTAACTGTTTGATTTGATACAGCGTTTTGATCAGCAGTTCAGGGTCTTTCATCGCCATGGATTCGGTGATTTCTAGTTCTATTCTTTCTGGCGGTGCTTTGGTATCAGCCAATGCATTGTGCAAGGACTGCATAAACAGCGGGTGAGAAAACTGTGCTTGAGATACGTTAATCGCCATTTGGAAATCTTCGTAACCTAGACTGCGCAGATGGACGAGTTCGTGGCACGCCGTACGCATAACCCATTCACCAATATCAACGATCAAGCCAGAATATTCGGCAATCGGAATAAATTGATCGGGAGGGATAAATTTGCCCTCATCCGTCTTCCAGCGTAGCAGAGCTTCCGCGCCAACTACCCGACCATTACGCATATCGACTTGCGGTTGGAATACCAAGAATAGTTTTTCGCTCTCAAACGCAGAACGTAAAGCATGCATCAGACGAACACGTTCGCGGATTTCTACTCCCATATCTCTGGTGAAATAGACAAACCCACCGCGTTGATGTGATTTGGCACGTTTTAACGCAATATTAGTATCTTTTAGTGCCTCTGATCCGTCGCCATCGTAATCGCCAAGGGCGACTAAACCAATTGTTGCTGACAACTGTACATCTTGGCGATCAACTTGAACAGGAGGGTGGAAGAGCGCCAAAATCGCACCAGGGCAGACCATTTCTTCATCACCTAGTAGCGCAAAAGTATCGCTGCCTACGCGTGCTAGCTGACAATCGTTGCCAAAATGTTTTGTCAGCCGTTGCGCGACAGCGCATAGCAACATGTCGCCAAACTGGTGACCAAGCGCATCATTGGTTTCTGCAAAATGGTCAATGTCAATTAAGGACAATGCACTTTGTTTTTTGAGTGGCGATTGCAAGGTTTCATTTAACGTTTGCAGTAACTTTAAGCGATTGGCTAAGCCAGTCAGAGGATCGTAAAACGCATAGCTGTGCAAGCGCGAGGTCAGCATGACATTATCTAGGCCAACGGAGACGTTGCTGCAGAACACTTCCAGCAACCGTTTATCCATGTCATTAAGATCAAGGCCTTTATTCAGGTAGACAGTCAGATCTCGATCCGCGACATTACTAAAATAAAGTGTGGTCGATTCAGGTTCATACAGATTGCTACGTCCTTGCATAGATCGCTGCACAATGGCATGCACACTTTCTTGGGCGACGTCACCTAAGGGGCGATCAATCCACTCGTTAAAAGAAAAGGTTGTTGCAATAACTAGTAATTCATTTTCAGGATTGCCACCCTGTTGAGCGCAAACAAAGCCCTCAGGATGTCCACCTAGCAAACCAGATATTTGCGTTAAAACCCCAAGCGCGAAATTTTGTAAGCCCTGCAGCGCCATTAACTCCGTACTGGCATTAATGATGAGTTCTAATCCTCGGCGGCTGGAACTGATGGCACAGATTTGTTCATAGGAACGAATTGCTGATGTAACGGCAGTGTATAGCTTGGTGCGTGTCAGTTCTGATTTGGTTTTGTAATCATTGATGTCATAGTCGCGGATCGCATCAATCTCAGGTGCGTAACCAGGTTGTCCGGTGCGTAAGATAATCCGCACATCGGATAAGCCTAAGGTTTTTCTGATATGACTAACGAGTTGCAGACCGGCGTCTTCTTGTTCCATTACGACGTCGAGCAAAATAATCGCTATATCAGTTTCGCTCTGGAGAATGTCACGCGCCTCTGCGGCAGAGTATGCGTGCAAGAAGCTAAGCGGTCGGTGCTGAATCTCCAGGCTGCCGAGCGCAAATGTCGTCGCTGAATGGACATCAGGATCATCATCGATGATCATAATGCGCCATGTTGGGTGAAGCTTGCTCACTGCCGAAGCATCACTAGCCTCTGGTTCATCCAGAAAAACCAGATCATCTTCGGAAGAGTGGATCATTGCATTCATCTGAGGTGCGACTCCAAGAAAGGATTTATATATTGCTACGTGTATTACTTTCTTCGATTGTAACTTTACGTGAACTATCGCATTAAATGATCAAACAGCCAAGTCGGATTTGTTGTATTGAGTCAGTATAAAACAAGAAGTACAAATATTTCTCGACTTATGTGGACAAAATTCATAAAACCAAATTTTGTGTCGAGATTTACGTACTTTTCCTAGAGAATGCTATACCTGAAGGAGACTCTTAAGCCGTTATCGCTGTTAAAATCAAGGCAATTTCGAAACAAATACTGCAAATATTATGTCTGGTAATACATTTGGAACACTGTTCACAGTGACGACTTTTGGTGAGTCACATGGCCCTGCAATCGGTTGTGTAATTGATGGTTGCCCTCCGGGGCTTGAGTTGTCAGAGCTGGATATACAGCCTGAATTAGATCGTCGCAAACCGGGCACATCGCGCCATGTCACGCAACGGCAGGAGCCAGATACGGTAGAAATTTTGTCTGGTGTGTATCAAGGTAAAACGACAGGTACACCGATTGGTCTATTGATCCGCAACCAAGACCAGCGCAGCAAGGATTACGGCAACATTACCGAGACTTTTCGCCCCGGACACGCCGACTTTACCTACTGGAATAAATACGGCATCCGCGATCCACGCGGTGGCGGTCGTTCTTCTGCACGCTTGACCGCGCCAGTGGTTGGTGCCGCAGCTATTGCCAAAAAGTGGCTTTTTCAACAGTATGGTACGACCTTCAAAGGTGGAATGAGCCAGTTGGGCGATATCGTGATCCCGTTTGAATCGTGGGCGCATGTGTCTGATAACCCCTTCTTTGCGCCCAACAATAATCCGGCTTTAATTACACAGCTAGAGGATTACATGGACGCCCTACGTAAAGACGGTGATTCGATCGGTGCGCGGATTGATGTGGTAGCGAGCGGCGTCCCGGTTGGTTTGGGAGAGCCAATTTACGATAAATTGGACGCAGAAATCGCTTACGCTATGATGGGGATTAATGCCGTTAAGGGCGTAGAAATTGGTGCTGGTTTTAAGTGCGTTGCCCAGCGTGGTTCCGAGCATGGCGACGAACTGACGCCTGAGGGGTTTGTCGGTAATAACGCTGGTGGTGTTTTAGGAGGAATCTCAACCGGGCAAGATATTACGGTTTCGATTGCGATTAAGCCCACATCGTCTATTCGTACACCACGTCGTTCGATTGATAAGGACGGCAACCCAGTTATGGTGGAAACTTTTGGACGGCATGATCCCTGTGTTGGTATCCGTGCCACACCGATTGCTGAGGCGATGCTTGCGCTGGTATTGATGGATCATGCTTTAAGACATCGTGCACAATGCGGTGATGTTAGGCAATCATAAATATTGCTATTAGGTGATTTGATGCGACTATGCAGTTTTATGGGGAGTATAGCCACTAATGATTGTTATTGACCAGATAATCTCTGGACAGTTAATTTTACTGGGTAGGAGTATTGCAAATATTCTGTAGATGTTTTGTGGTGGTGCCGGTAGTTTTTCACGAATTGGGTCAACAGAATAAAAAATGGAAATTTCTTTATTTTTCTCCAATTACCCGGTGAAAGTTTGGCTTTAATTCAATATTTTCTATTTTTCTATGGAAAAACGTATGCCTTAAATTGATGCGCAGTATGGTTCTGCGTTACACAATTGTGGCATAATCTAAGGCAAATTTTGCATAAGAGTCTCTCCGATTTCACCTGAGTCGACTGCAAATCACCTGAGTAGTGCATATTGCACCGGTTTCCTGTCAATTGTTGTGTCGTTGATCTGGCCAGACCGCACGAAACTTCGTATTTCCCTGCTCCTTTGATTTGCGCTAATCCCAAAAGGATTATCCGGCTTCTTACGCGCGTTGCAGGCTCACGTATCTCATATCAGGTTCCAACATCATGCTTAAAACGCTTTACGACAAACTTTGGGAATCCCATATCGTCAATGAGGACGATGATGGCACCGCAATTTTGTATATTGACCGCCATTTACTTCACGAAGTCACCAGCCCGCAAGCTTTTGAGGGATTAAAAATCGCTGGACGTCAGCCTTGGCGCTTATCCGCGAATCTGGTAGTCGCTGATCACAACGTGCCAACCACTAACCGCGTCAATGGTATTGATGACCCGACTTCTCGCCTGCAAGTAGAAACGCTGGATGCCAACGCAAAGCAATACGGCTTGACGTATTTTGGTATGAATGACAAGCGTCAAGGGATCGTGCATGTGATCGGTCCAGAGCAAGGTGCGACTTTGCCAGGTATGACGGTGGTTTGTGGTGATTCTCATACATCGACCCACGGCGCATTTGCTTGCCTGGCACACGGCATTGGCACCTCAGAAGTTGAGCACGTGTTGGCCACACAAACACTCATTGCTAAAAAATCCAAAGCCATGCTGGTGCAAGTCGATGGTGCGATGCCGGCTGGCGTGACCGCAAAAGATATTGTCCTCGCCATCATTGGCAAAATTGGTACGGCCGGCGGTACAGGTTATGCGATTGAGTTTGCTGGCTCAACAATCCGTAGTTTGTCGATGGAAGGTCGCATGACCGTCTGTAATATGGCGATTGAAGCTGGCGCCCGCGCTGGCATGATTGCCGTTGATCAAACCACGATTGATTATGTCAAAGGTCGCCCGTTTTCACCGGCAGGACCGCATTGGGATAGTGCTGTTGAATACTGGCGTACCTTGCATACCGATGCTGGTGCAAAGTTTGACATGGTTGTTACCTTAAATGCGGCAGAGATCAAGCCACAAGTCACTTGGGGAACTTCGCCAGAAATGGTTGTCGCTGTAGATGGTCGCGTACCAGATCCAGATCAGGAAAAAGACGCTGTAAAACGCGATGCGATGGAAAAAGCGCTGATTTACATGGCCTTGAAGCCAAACACCGCGATTGAAGATATTCGTATCGACAAAGTATTTATTGGCTCTTGCACTAACTCTCGCATTGAAGATTTACGTGCCGCTGCCGCTGTAGTGCGTGGAAAATTCCGTGCATCCAATGTGAAGTTGGCGATGGTTGTTCCGGGCTCTGGTCTAGTCAAGGATCAGGCAGAACGAGAAGGCCTGGATAAGATTTTTCGTGATGCTGGTTTTGAGTGGCGTGAGCCTGGATGCTCTATGTGTCTTGCGATGAACGCTGATCGTTTAGAGCCAGGTGAACGTTGTGCCTCGACATCGAATCGTAATTTTGAAGGTCGCCAGGGGCAGGGTGGTCGTACCCATTTGGTCTCTCCTGCAATGGCGGCTGCCGCCGGTATTGCAGGTCATTTTGTTGATGTCCGCGCTTTGCGCTAATTTTATTTCTGAGGAACGTACATGAAAAAATTATTCACTCTCGCCATTTGCGTAGTCGTTTTAGCCGCTTGCAATACCGTCCAAGGTATCGGTAAAGATGTAAAAAAAGCAGGTGAAGTTGTTGAGGATGCTGGCAGAAAATAATTATGGAAAAATTTACCGTGCTTGATGGTCTTGTCGCGCCGATGGACAGAGCGAATGTCGATACTGATGCCATTATTCCAAAGCAGTTTTTGAAGTCAATTCAGCGTAGTGGTTTTGGCCCTAATCTGTTTGACGAATGGCGTTATCTGGATCATGGTGAGCCTGGTATGGACAATAGTAAGCGTCCGCTCAATCCAGATTTTGTATTGAATCAAGCACGCTATCAAGGCGCATCGATTTTGTTGACGCGCAAAAATTTTGGTTGCGGTTCTTCGCGTGAGCATGCACCGTGGGCCTTAGATCAATACGGTTTTCGTGCAGTGATAGCGCCAAGTTTTGCCGATATTTTCTTTAATAACTGCTTTAAAAATGGTTTGCTTCCAATCGTTTTGAGTGAGCAGCAAGTTGATCAGTTATTTAATGAAGTTAAAGCTTTTCCTGGCTTTCGGTTGATCGTTGATCTTGAGAAGCAGGTTGTGACAACGTCTAATGGCATTGTCAGCTATCCATTTGAAGTCGATACTTTCCGCAAATATTGTTTGTTGAACGGGCTTGACGACATCGGATTGACTTTGCGCCAGGCGGACAAAATTCGCGCATTTGAAGAGCGCCATATCGCGATGCAGCCTTGGTTAGCGAATACGATCTAATCGAATCTTAATGCGACGATTTATTGAAATGAATAGAACATGAAAATAGCAATTTTGCCAGGTGATGGCATCGGTCCTGAGATAGTCGAGCAAGCAGTCAGAGTTTTAAATGTGTTGGGCGAATCATTTGAAATGGAAACTGCACCAGTCGGTGGCGCCGGCTTTGAGGCAAGCGGGCATCCGTTGCCAGACGCTACACTCAAACTGGCATTGGAAGCTGATGCGGTGTTGTTTGGCGCAGTAGGTGACTGGAAATACGATACTTTAGATCGCGCTTTGCGTCCTGAGCAGGCAATTCTTGGTTTGCGTAAAAATCTTGGTCTGTTTGCAAACCTGCGTCCGGCAATTTTGTATCCTGAATTAGCGGGAGCTTCTACTTTAAAGCCTGAAATAGTTTCGGGTTTGGATATTCTGATTATCCGGGAATTGACTGGCGACATTTACTTTGGACAGCCTCGTGGTGTGCGGGAATGTCCAGATGGCCCTTTCAAAGGCCAGCGCGAAGGTTTCGATACGATGCGCTACGCTGAGGGTGAAATCCGTCGCATTGCTCATGTCGCTTTTCAAGCCGCGCAAAAGCGTTCAAAACGTTTGACCAGCGTGGATAAGGCAAATGTGCTTGAGACGTTCCAGTTCTGGAAAGACATCGTCACGGATGTTCATAAAGAATATCCAGACGTTGCGCTAGATCATATGTATGTCGATAACGCGGCAATGCAATTAGTACGCGCACCGAAAAAATTTGATGTGATCGTTACAGGCAACATGTTTGGCGATATTTTGTCCGATGCAGCGGCAATGTTGACTGGTTCAATCGGGATGTTGCCTTCCGCATCGTTGGATGCAAATAACAAAGGCTTGTATGAGCCATCGCATGGCTCTGCACCTGATATCGCGGGCAAAGGTGTTGCCAACCCTTTAGCGACTATTTTGTCTGCTGCGATGATGTTACGTTTCTCATTTGGCAAAGCCGATCAGGCGGATCGTATTGAGAGTGCGGTTAAGAATGTCTTATCTCAAGGTCTGAGAACTCCAGATATTTATGAGCCAGGAACGACGAAAGTCGGAACGGTCGAGATGGGTAATGCAGTAGTTAAAGCATTGGAATAATTGCAGTAGATGTGTCAATCAGCAGGCGTTGCCTGCAAATTTTAGGGAAAGATGATGAAACTAGTTGGTCTGGTAGGTTGGCGTGGAATGGTAGGTTCGGTTTTAATGCAGCGTATGCAAGAAGAGGGCGATTTCGCTCATATCGAACCAGTGTTTTTTTCAACTTCCAACACAGGTGGCACGGCTCCTGTAATGGCAAAGAATGAAAAGACATTAAAAGACGCAAATGATATTGATGCATTGAAGAAGTGCGACATTATTATTACCTGCCAGGGTGGCGAGTATACGACGGAAGTTTTCCCTAAGTTGCGTGCAGCTGGCTGGAATGGTTATTGGATTGATGCCGCCTCTAGCTTACGCATGGAGGACGATGCTGTGATCGTACTGGATCCAGTCAATCTGGACGTGATTAAGTCTGCATTGGGCCGAGGAGTCAAAAACTACATTGGCGGTAACTGCACCGTGTCTTGTATGTTGATGGGCCTGGGTGGCCTGTTTCAGTATGATTTGGTCGATTGGATGTCCTCAATGACTTATCAGGCGGCCTCTGGTGGCGGTGCGCAGCACATGCGTGAGCTATTGACTCAGTTTGGCAGCATTAACGCTGAAGTAAAGGCGTTGCTAGATAATCCCGCAGCAGCAATTTTAGAAATTGACCGAAAAGTTCTCGCTAAACAGCACTCTTTTACTGATGATGAAACGAAGCAATTTGGCGTTCCGTTAGCTGGTAATTTGATTCCTTGGATTGATAAGGATCTGGGGAATGGCGTTTCTAAAGAAGAGTGGAAAGCAGGCGCAGAAACTAACAAGATTTTGGGTAAGGGGGCAGCTTTTGGTTCGGCGCCAATTCCAGTTGATGGTCTATGTATTCGTGTTGGTGCAATGCGTTGTCATTCGCAAGCCTTGACAATCAAGTTGAAGAAAGATGTACCGCTGGATGAAATCTACGACATCATTGCCCAAAATAATCAGTGGGTTAAAGTTGTCCCTAATGAGCGTGTTGCTTCTATGCGTGATTTAACACCTGCCGCCGTTACTGGTAGTCTGACAATTCCGGTCGGGCGTTTGCGCAAAATGCAAATGGGCGGTGAGTATTTATCGGCGTTTACAGTCGGCGATCAATTATTGTGGGGTGCGGCAGAACCTTTGCGCCGCATGCTACGTATTTTGATTACCGATTAACTCAACAGTTTTCATTGTCGTTGTTAAAAAAGGAATGATTTCTCATTCCTTTTTGTTTTTGTCCTCATATTTAGTGCTTTTATGACTTGATTGTCAAACTGCAACAACGATTTATCCAAATTGGAAATGGTTTGGCTTCTTAATGTATTTACCATAGTAGTAAATCGAGTTAAGCTTGCAGCGCTAAGTTTGTAATGTTATCTTGAGACAATATGATGCATTCATCCGTAATTTAATACGATTGCTATCGCTAACTGGATTTGTCAAATTTCCCAAATATGTCCTATAAAATGCATAACCATAAACGCTCACCGGTGATTTCCCTCGGACGCAAAGTGCTGGGTACAGCGGTAGCCTCAACTTTGTTCATGTTATCCAGCGCACATGCCACCGGTCTGGGTAAGCTGACTGTGTTGTCCTCGCTAGGGCAGCCACTACGTGCTGAGATTGAATTAACATCGCCAAACAAAGATGAAATTGGTTCGCTAGTGCCGAAGTTGGCCTCTTCCGACGCGTTTCGCCAAGCCAGTATTGATTTAAATCCTGCATTGTTGTCCTTGCGCTTTAGTGTTGAGCAACGTGGTTCAGGGTACGTAATTCGCGTTTCCTCAAATCAAGCAATGAACGAGCCGTTTGTTGACATGTTGTTGGAGCTAAATTCCAGCAATGGTAAATTATTGCGTGAATACACATTCTTACTTGATCCTGCCGAACTAAGAAACAGTCAATCAGCCCAAGTCGCAAATCCTGTGAGTGTTGCAGGAGTTACCCAATCCAACACAAATCAAACATATACGCAGAATAAACCAAATACGAATTCGACAACTACTCCTGCTGTCCGGGAGAAAAGAGTCGCAGCACCAAAAAATGAATCGAGTGTTCCAGTAAAGTCATCTGGTGACTATCAAGTCAAAGCAGGGGACACTTTAAGCAAAATAGCGGGCGCATACAAAGGTGACGGCGTATCGCTTGATCAGATGCTGGTTAGTTTATATAAAGCCAACCCACAGGCATTCGCTGGTAATAATATGAATCGCCTTAAGGCGGGACAAATTTTATCGGTTCCTGATGCTGACGCAATTCGGTCCAGCTCTGCTGTTGAAGCGCACTCCGTTGTTATGGCACATGCGGCCGATTTCAGTGCTTATAGAAATAAATTGGCTAGGCAAGTAGAGAAGGCTCCCGCAGAGAAGGTCGCGGCTTCCAAGCAAACAGCAAATGGTGTAATTACTGCTAAAGTAAAAGAAGTTCCTACTGCTACAAGCGAAGCTTTAGATAAGTTGAAATTGTCTAAAGCGGCTCCGGCAGCATCTGTAAAATCAGCTACCGGTAAAGTATTTACTGAAGAAGATAAAGTTGCTAAAGATAAAGCAATTGCAGACGCAAACGCTCGCGTCAAAGAATTGGAAAAAAATGTTGAAGGTTTGCAGAAAATACTTCAAGTAAAAGATAAAGACTTGAGTGACAAGCAGGCTGCAGCGACAAAGCTGGCTGCATCAGCGTCAGCATCGGTCAGTCCTGTCGCTGTTAGTGCACCGGTAACCACCAGTCCAGATACTAAACCAGCTCCTGTTGTTGCGACTTCAGCCTCATCAACCAGTGCGTCAACCGCAGTGGTGCCGAAGCGCAAGGTTTTGCCGCCACCACCACCGCCAGAGCCGGGATTTTTCGATAGTTTAATGGATAGTGGCTTTTTACTTCCTGGTGCAGGTGTCTTGCTAGCTTTACTTGGTGGTTTTGGTATTTACTCTAGCCGACGCAAGAAAAAACTTCAGCAATTTGAGGACAGCATACTGACTGGCTCTAGTATGAAGGCCAACTCGATGTTTGGCTCTACTGGTGGACAAAGCGTTGATACTAACAACAGCGTTTTCAATTCAAATTTTGCGCCATCAGCTAGCCAGTTGGATGCTAATGAAGTCGATCCTGTTGCAGAGGCAGATGTGTACATTGCCTACGGACGTGATTCCCAAGCAGAAGAGATTTTAAAAGAAGCTTTGCGCACTCAGCCTGACAGGCATGCGGTCAGAGTTAAGTTGCTGGAGATTTACTTTACTCGTAAAGATGCCAAATCGTTTGAACGCTTGGCTAGTGAGTTATATGGCATGACAAGTGGTGAGGGTGATGATTGGGCGCAAGCTGCATCAATGGGAATTGCTTTGGATCCTCAAAATCCGTTATATGCAGGGGGCAAGGCTCCTGCCGATTCCATGGCAGCAGGTCTTGGTTCTGGAACCCAACCGTTAGAAGATTTAGATCCAGATGCCTTACTAGCGAATTCTTTGTCTCATGATATGCTTGAATCGATCAGCATTATAGATACGGCTGCAGGTCTTGATGAAGAGCCCGTTGCCCCGGTTTTAGATCAAACAAGCATGAGCTTTAATATGGTTGATACCAAAGACAATTTAGGTTCTTTGGATTTTGATTTAGATGTGCCGGGATCAGAGCCAAAACATGAGTTTGATGCACCAAAATTGCCAGTTAGCTCAGATAGTAATGAGGGGAAAATCAAACATGATTCTCCTGTAGATCAAGAACCTGTCGATTTTGCCTCAATTGATTTTGATCTCGGCGCTGATGATTTGCCGACGGAAGTTGCGTCTGAAACATCAAAAGTAGTTGGCTTGAATGACAAGCAAGGTGTTCACAGCGATATTGATCATTTGGCTCTAGATCTTGATCATGCTGGACACGATAATATTATCTCTTTCGACTCAGTACCCGCAATTTCAGAAGATCATGCTATTGATTTTCCTAAAGAAATTCCTTTGCAAGATAGTCCGGTTGAAGAAGCTCCGCACGCTAGTACTTCCCCAGCTGCATTTGAATTTGATTTGTCTGGAATTGATTTAGATCTCGGAAATGACGCTGAAAAGGCAGATATGCACGAGCCAGTCATCGAAGATACGCCATCTTACAATGCAGAAATGGCTACTAAGCTTGATCTTGCGGTTGCCTATCATGAAATAGGAGATAAAGAAGGCGCACGTGAGCTACTTGATGAAGTAATCAAAGGCGGTACATCTGACCAAGTAGCTAAAGCTCAGGAAATGCTGACTCATTTATCTTGATCTAACGCTGTAATTTTCCACGGGCGCGACTTTTAGTTTGCGCCCGTTTGTTTTTTGCGGTGACTGAATAAAGACGCCTGCGTAAGTTTTCTTCAGTTGAGTGTTTATTCTTTGTTATTAATTTTTAAATATACTCTGTATGAGTATATTTATTGGTCCTCAATATATTTGGATAAGCCGAGGGTTTTCTTAAAAAAGATAGGGAGTATATTAAAATTATTAACACTAAAAAATAATGTACCCGTTGTTCCGCAATTAATATGGATTTTTTTGTTAATCCAGTTCTTGTTTAAATAATTGAATTTGTGAGTTGGAATTGAAACGTCTTGTTCTAGGTGTGCAATATGATGGCAGTCGTTGGCATGGATGGCAAACTCAGCCATCCGGTCAGACTGTGCAGGACCAGTTGGAGAAGGCACTCTCTGCTTTTGCTAAGTCGGCTGTCAAAACAACTTGCGCTGGGCGTACTGACGCAGGTGTTCATGCTCTTGAGCAAGTAATTCACTTTGATACCGAGTTAGATCGAAGTATGTATTCTTGGATGAATGGGGTGAATGCATTTTTGCCAGATTCAATTGCGGTTCTTTGGGCAAATGAAGTGCCATTTGATGACCCCGATGCCCAAGATAATTTTCATGCTCGGTTTAGTGCTTACGCAAGGACTTACCATTACGTTCTTTACAATAATCCTGTGCGTTCCCCACTTTGGGCGCAGCGAGCTGGCTGGGTATTTCGTTCACTCGATGTGAGTAAGATGCGCGAGGCAACTTCTTATCTGCTTGGCGAACATGATTTTACGGTCTTCCGTGCTGCCGCATGTCAGGCTAAATCACCAATAAAGCATATGTATGACGTGCAAATACGCCAGCAAGGTGATTTGCTTATCTTTACCTTGCGCGCAAGTGCGTTTTTACATCACATGGTGCGCAATATTATTGGCTCCTTACTTTTTGTCGGTATTGGTAAAAAAGAGCCCGATTGGATTGAACATTTATTAATTAGTCGTGATCGTAGTTTGTCTGCACCAACTTTTATGCCTGACGGTTTATACCTTGCAAAAATTGATTACGATAAGAAATGGGATTTGCCACAAAATAAAAACGATAACTTCTTAGGACTGTTACCGCTTAACGATTCTCAGTGAGTTAGCTAAAGGCGAATACACATGCGTTGAATGTAAATGATTTAGCCCAATATTAGTTGTGCTTCCATGTCAGAACATGATTTTTGGGCTTTCCCTAGCGAAATCCGGTAAAATGTTGTTTTGCATAACCCAAAATTGAGGCGCTCGCCTGGGGATCATTGCCCGGCTCAGAGCGCCTTTTTTTTAATAGGCCTTTCCTTTCCCTAATGAATAACATCCGCAATTTTTCAATTATTGCCCATATTGACCACGGCAAATCAACGCTTGCTGATCGAATTATCCAGCTATGTGGTGGCTTATCTGACCGCGAAATGGAAGCTCAAGTTCTTGATTCTATGGATATAGAACGTGAGCGTGGTATTACCATCAAGGCTCAAACAGCAGCGTTACACTATAAGTCGCTTGATGGAAAAATATACAATTTAAATCTGATTGATACTCCCGGTCACGTGGATTTTAGTTATGAAGTAAGCCGTTCTTTGTCCGCTTGTGAGGGAGCTCTATTAGTCGTAGATGCATCGCAAGGCGTGGAGGCTCAAACCGTAGCAAATTGCTACACCGCGATCGAATTAGGTGTAGAGGTTGTGCCGGTCTTGAATAAAATAGATTTACCGTCAGCAGACCCAGACAATGCAATCAATGAAATTGAAGAGGTTATAGGAATTGATGCCAGTGACGCGGTTCACTGCTCAGCAAAAACAGGTTTGGGTGTACAAGCTGTTTTGGAATCTTTGATTATCAAAGTCCCTCCACCAAAGGGTGACCCAGATGCTCCTTTGCAAGCCTTGATTGTCGATTCATGGTTTGACAACTATGTTGGTGTCGTAATGTTGGTGCGTATAGTTAATGGTACTTTACGGCCAAAAGACAAAATTCTGTTCATGGCAACAGAAGCGCAACATTTGGTCGAAAGTGTCGGAGTTTTTACGCCGAAATCTTTGTCCCGCCCAGAATTATCCGCTGGACAAGTTGGTTTTATTATCGCTGGTATTAAAGAGCTTAAATCAGCCAAGGTTGGCGACACAATTACTATTGTAGGTAAAGCAGCCAAAGAGCCTCTGCCAGGCTTTAAAGAAGTACAGCCGCAAGTGTTTGCGGGTTTATTTCCAGTTGAGGCAAATCAATACGATGCATTGCGTGACTCTTTGGAGAAGTTAAAGCTCAATGATTCAGCCTTAATGTATGAGCCAGAAGTTTCGCAGGCGCTTGGATTTGGCTTTCGTTGCGGATTCTTAGGTTTGTTGCACATGGAGATTGTGCAAGAGCGTTTGGAGCGCGAGTTCGACATGGACTTGATCACTACCGCCCCGACCGTTATTTATGAGGTCGTGATGGCAGATGGAAGTATTTTGATGGTCGATAATCCATCAAAAATGCCTGAGCCCTCAAGAACTGAAGAGATACGTGAACCTATCGTCACTGTAAATCTCTACATGCCGCAAGAGTATGTTGGTGCAGTAATTACTCTGTGCACGTCAAAACGTGGAGTGCAACTTGACATGAACTATCATGGCAGGCAAGTCAAGTTGACCTATGAAATGCCCATGGCGGAGATAGTGTTGGACTTCTTTGATAGACTGAAGTCAACATCCCGTGGCTATGCGTCTATGGATTATGAGTTTAAAGAGTACCGTGCGGCTGACGTCGTCAAAGTAGATATGTTGATTAATAGCGAAAAAGTTGATGCGCTAGCGATTATTGTTCATAGAGCGAATAGTCAATATCGTGGTCGCGCTGTCGCAGCCAAAATGCGTGAACTTATCCCGCGACAAATGTTTGACGTAGCTATTCAGGCCGCCATTGGCGCCAACATTATTTCCCGTGAAAACGTTAAAGCCTTACGTAAAAATGTTTTGGCAAAATGTTATGGTGGCGATATCAGTCGTAAGCGGAAATTATTAGAAAAGCAAAAAGCGGGTAAAAAGCGAATGAAACAAGTTGGCTCTGTGGAAATTCCACAAGAAGCATTTTTGGCAATTTTACAAGTGGAAGATAAATGAGTTTTCAATCAATTTTAGGTAACTTTGCATTAATCCTTTTTGTTCTGATGATAGCAACTGGTGTTATCTGGTTTCTTGACATGTTTGTGTGGTCTAAGCAACGACGATTGAAGGCAGACCAAGCTTTGGCCAGTTTTGATGCTCGTAATGCAAAATTGACTGCAGATGGGAGTCGTCTGCAAGAGGGTGGGCGCTTAGAATTAGAGTCGACCATGCTAAAGCAACCCACTTGGGTTGAATACTCAGGTAGTTTTTTTCCTGTGATTGCACTGGTATTCTTTTTACGCTCTTTTTTGTACGAGCCGTTCAAGATACCTTCAGGATCAATGTTGCCGACCTTATTTGTTGGTGATTTGATTTTGGTTAATAAATATACTTATGGGATTCGTTTACCTATCCTTGATAAGAAAATATTAAATATTAATGATCCTAAACGCGGGGATATTATGGTGTTTAAATATCCAAAAGATACTAGCCTGAACTATATTAAACGTGTGGTCGGTGTCCCTGGCGATAGAATAGTGTATAAAAACAAGCGTTTATCAGTTAACGGTAAAGCATTATCTTATGAGGCTATGCCGGATTTTTTAGACGATACACTTATGTATTCAAAGCAATTTAGTGAGAATTTGACTGGCGTACAACATAGTATTTTGAATGATGATCAGAAACCAGTTTTTGTAGATAATCCTGATCAATTTCCAAAACGTGAGTCATGCTCATATGATAGTTTTGGTTTTGCCTGCACAGTACCTGAAAATCAATATTTTATGATGGGTGATAATCGAGACAATAGTGCTGATAGTCGTTATTGGGGCTTTGTTCCAGATCAAAATATTGTTGGTAAAGCGTTTGTAATTTGGATGAACTTTAGTCATCCAAAAAGAATCGGTAGTTTTCAATAACGTTTGGAGTTGAATACTTATGCAAAATATTAAAAATCAGCACTTTGGTCGACAGCTAGGTATTACCTTCATAGGTTTAATATTTATGCTTGTAATTATTGGCCTGGTTGCGATGTTGGGGATAAAAATTTCGCCAACAGTTATAGAGTTTATGTCAATAAAAAAAGCGATACTGACGGCTAAGCAGTCCGGAACTACGGTGCGCGAAATACAGACGGCGTTCGATAAACAAGCCGAGATAGGTTATTTTGATGCGATTGCTGGTAAAGATCTTTCCATTGTGAAAAATGGTGATGGTATGGATGTGAGCTTTGCGTATACAAAAAAAATCCCCTTAGTTGGTCCTGCAAGCTTATTGCTTGAGTATGAAGGTACCACAGCAAAAAATGGTGCGGTCACCAAAAAGCAGGAATAAGCAGATCTCGTATGAATGAACAATTATTGCAAAAGAGATTGGGGCATCAATTCAAGAATGCAGCTTTATTGCAGCAAGCTTTAACGCACCGTAGCCACAGTGTTTTGCATAATGAGCGCTTGGAATTTTTAGGTGACTCTATTTTAAATTGTGTTGTTGCTTCGCTTTTATTCGATAGCTTCGCCAATATTGATGAGGGTGATTTATCTCGAGTTAGGGCAAATTTAGTAAAACAGCAATCTTTGTATGAGATAGCACAAAGAATTGAGTTGTCTCAGTTTTTACGCCTGGGCGAGGGGGAGTTGAAATCTGGCGGCTTCCGCAGGCCATCTATTTTGGCGGATACCCTAGAGGCCTTGTTTGGGGCAATTTTTTTAGATGCGGGATTTGATGCCGCACGTGAAGTGATTAAGTCTCTATACTCACCAGTCCTAGTTACAATAGACCCAACTACTTTAGGCAAAGATGCTAAAACATTGCTGCAAGAATTTTTGCAGAGTAAAAAAATAGCCTTGCCTCAATATAACGTTGTTGCTACACATGGTGCTGCTCATAATCAGGAATTCGAAATTGAGTGCCTGGTTCCAAAATTAGAGATACAAGTATTTGGCGCTGGCGGTAGTCGCCGTGCCGGTGAGCAAGCAGCAGCAAAGCTGGCTCTGGAAACGGCTTTAAATTTACTTGCTAAAACTCCAGCGTCTCGCAAAAAGAAACCCCGGACGTCACAACTTAAACTAGCTGGAATAGCGACGATACAATCAGATGCACAAGCCAACGCATCGGCTGATGATAATAAATCTAACGGTTCGACACAGAAATCTTTGTTAGACATACCTAGTAATCAGCCCGCTGCAAAAACTGACGTTCTAACGCATCAATCTCAACCTAAGACCGCATGACCGATATCATTAATAACGCAGACTTTCGCTGCGGCTATATAGCCATTGTTGGCCGTCCTAATGTAGGGAAATCTACATTGATGAACGCCTTGATTGGCGCTAAAGTCAGTATAACTTCACGTAAGGCACAGACGACGCGTCACAGAATCACAGGAATTCAGACAAAAGACAACACTCAATATGTGTACGTTGATACTCCTGGTTTTCAGACCCGTCACTCGAATCCCTTAAATAAGACTTTGAACAGAACTGTCACGACTACTTTGACAGCCTCGGATGTCATTTTATTTATTATAGAGGCAGGTACTTTTGGCGCCGCCGATCAACAAGTAATTGATTTGTTACCAAAAGATGTTCCTTGTATTTTAGTGATCAATAAGTCGGATCGAGTCAAAGATAAAGCAATCATGATGCCGTTTGCACAAAAAATTATGGCTTTGTATCCTTTTGCTGCAGTGGTGCCTGTGTCGGCTACTTTGAGATTTCAACTGGAAAATCTTGAGGGTGAAATAAAGAAATATCTTCCATTGAATCCTCCTGTTTTTGGCGAGGACGACATTACTGATCGTAGCGAAAAGTTTTTAGCAACTGAGATCGTCAGAGAGAAGTTATTTCGCTTTGTAGGTGATGAGTTACCTTATACAAGCACAGTTTTGATCGAGAAGTTCGAACAAGAAGGTAATTTGCGTCGGGTATTCGTTGCGATTCTTGTGGACAGAAATACTCATAAATCCATGGTGATTGGAAATAAAGGCGCTAGATTAAAAGATATTTCTACTCAATCACGTCAAGATATGGAGAAGCTATTTGGTGGACCTGTCTATTTAGAAATTTGGGTTAAAGTGAAATCTGGCTGGGCCGATAACGAAGCTGGTTTGCGCGCGTACGGATACGAATAGCGACATCATGAGTGTGCAGGTAATAGATCTGAATACAGATGCTATGTCAATCACAGAACTTGTGGCTAATGCTTCTGCTGAGTTATCCATAACGGTAAAACCTGCCACAAAATTTCCTCGAAAATCATCTGTAATCTCCAAAGCACCGCGTACTAAACCAATGACCAAAGATGTGCGCATCGTAGGTCAGCCTGGCTTTGTATTACATTCATATCCCTACAAAGAAACTAGCTTAATCATTGATGTATTTACTCGTGATTACGGGCGATTAGCGTTAGTAGCTAAGGGTGCCAAACGACCACATTCTCAGTTGCGCAATATATTGCAAACCTTCCAGCCTTTAACTATGTCGTGGAGCGGTAAATCAGATATTAAAACGCTTAGCGCCGCAGAATGGGTGGGCGGCATGCTGCCGTTAGAAAAATCGGCACTACTGTGTGGATTTTATCTAAATGAATTATTGGTTAAATTTTTGATGCGCGATGAGCCATGCCCATCACTTTTTGATCATTACGTTTCTACCATAAATCAGTTGGCACATCAGGAGCCTGCTCTAATTGTTTTGAGAAAATTTGAGCATGCGTTGCTACGAGAGTCAGGCTTTATAGGCGACTTGACTCGTTGTTACATGACGAAAGCGACTGTGCTGAATCAAGAGTTTTATATAATTGATCCTGAGCTTGGTGCGCGTCCAGCGCGCCCATCAGACACGACTCCCCGCGTCAACGGTAAAACTCTGATTGATATGCATGCCGGAGAATATCAAGATCCTATAACCCAATCTCAAAGTAAAATGTTAATGCGCTTTTTACTGGCTCATCACTTGCATGGCACGCCACTCAACACTCGCCAAATTTTGATCGATTTGCAAAATCTATGAACATACATCAACAAACTCAAACCATTGAACTTGGTATCAATATTGACCATATCGCTACCTTACGCAATGCACGTGGTACCAATTACCCTGATCCCTTGCAAGCTGCATTAATGGCGGAAGAGGCAGGTGCTGATTGCATTACTTTGCATATGCGTGAGGATCGCCGTCATATCAAAGATGCAGATGTTGAACGTATTCGTCCTCAACTCATTACGCGCATGAACTTAGAGGCTGCAGTAACAAATGAGATGATCGCCTTTGCTTGCAAAATAAAACCTCAAGATGTTTGTTTAGTGCCGGAACGCAGAGAAGAGGTGACTACAGAGGGTGGCTTAGATGTGGTTAAGTATTTTTCTCAAGTGCAGGCGGCGGTACGTCAGTTACAAGCGGAAAGTATTCGCGTCAGTTTATTTATTGACGCCGACGCACAACAAATTCAGGCGGCATCTGAGACAGGTGCAACGGTGATTGAGCTTCACACTGGTCGCTATGCCGATGCGAATGACAATACACAGCAAGCAGCAGAATTACTCCGAATTAAACAAGGAGCTTTGGAAGGTATAAAGCGAGGATTGAAGGTTAATGCGGGACATGGTTTGCATTTTACGAACGTGCAGGCAATTGCGGCAATACCTGACATTTCTGAACTCAATATAGGCCATGCTATTGTTGCTCAAGCGATTTTTGTTGGTTGGAAAAAAGCGGTGAGTGATATGAAAGCGATTATGAGTCAAGCTCGTTCACATGCGCTTTGATTGAATCAGTAATGATCTACGGAATTGGTACCGATATTGTTCAAACAAGTCGCATAGAATCATCTGTGAAACGACATGGTGACCGCTTTGCAGAAAAAATTCTCGGTGTCGACGAACTCAAGATATATCATCAACGCAAAGCTAGTGCAGAAGTCCGTGGTTTGCGATTTTTAGCTACACGTTTTGCGGCCAAAGAGGCATTTTCCAAAGCAATCGGACTGGGAATAACCGCGCCGATGAATTGGTCTTCTGTACAAATACTAAACCTCAGTAGTGGCCAGCCTATCATATCGACCATTAACGATTTATCTGACTGGATGAAAGCGCGCGGCCTTACTGCACGTGTATCCATTTCAGATGAAGCTGATTACGTAGTTGTTTTTGTCATCGTAGAGAAAAATAGTGACTCTGATGTCTGACGATCAATCAAAAAAAACAGTAGATAATGCTAGAGACATTGTTATTGATACTGTTGCTAAGCTACCTAATTTACCTGGCGTTTATCGCTATTTTGATTCGCAAGATCAAGTTCTCTATGTCGGTAAGGCTCGTGACTTAAAAAAGCGTGTTTCAAGTTATTTTCAAAAAACTGCAAGTAGTCCACGCATTGCAATGATGGTGGAGAAAATTGCGCGGCTTGAAACTACAGTCACGCGAAGCGAGGCTGAAGCTTTGATTTTAGAAAATAATCTGATCAAAGCTTTACGTCCGCGATATAACATTCTTTTTCGTGACGATAAATCTTATCCCTATTTAAAAATCACAAATCAAACTTCTCCGCGCATGACTTATTATCGCGGTGCTGTCGATAAAAAACACCAATATTTCGGACCATTTCCATCTGGATGGGCGGTCAAAGAATCGATGCAGATTCTTCAGAAAGTATTTTTGCTGCGTAGCTGTGAAGATAGCGTTTTTGCAAACCGCACACGTCCTTGTTTGTTACACCAGATTCATCACTGCAGCGCTCCCTGTGTTGACATTATCTCGAACCGAGACTATTTGGTTGATGTGGAAAACGCGTCCAAATTTTTGCGTGGACGGCAATCTGAAGTAATGCAGGACTTAGAAAAGAAAATGCTTGCGTACTCGCAAGAACTTAAGTTTGAACAAGCGGCATTAGTTAGAAATCAAATGTCAGCTTTATCAAAAGTATTACATCAGCAAAGCATGGAAACTACCGGCGATGCTGACATCGATATCATCGCAGTGGTCGTTGAAGGTGGTCGTGCTTGCGTCAATCTAGCAATGGTGCGTGGTGGACGTCATCTTGGTGACCGTGCTTATTTCCCGTCTCATGTTGATGATGCGCAGTTTGCAGCGGAAGATTCTATTGAGGCCGAAGTCCTTTCAGCATTTTTGGCTCAGCATTATGTCGATCAATTTATTCCTTCCACCTTGGTTTTGAACATGGTGTTGGACGCACCCGATTTAATGCTGGCGCTGGCAGAGCAATGCGGACATCGTATCCATCTCTCGTTTCAGCCCCAAGAACAGCGTCGTGCTTGGCTTGAGATGGCGGTCAAAGGCGCGCAACTGGCTTTGGCGCGTATGTTATCCGAACAAGGCTCGCAGCAAGCGCGGACACGTGCCTTGGTCAATGTTTTGGAGTTGGAAGTCCAAGACATTGAAACCTTACGCGTAGAGTGTTTTGATATAAGCCATACTCAAGGCGAAGCCACGCAAGCTTCTTGCGTCGTATTTCATCATCATGCGATGCAAAATGGAGAATATCGCCGTTATAACATTAGCGATATCACGCCTGGAGATGATTACGCCGCTATGCGGCAAGTGCTGACCCGGCGTTATGAAAAAGTTGCGAACGGTGATGGTGTAATGCCTGACGTCGTATTGATCGATGGAGGCAAGGGACAAGTTGAGATCGCGCGTCAGGTCTTCGTTGAACTTGCACTCGATATTAGTTTGATTGTTGGTGTCGCCAAAGGGGAGGGACGCAAGGTCGGTTTGGAGACACTGGTATTTGTCGATGGCAGAGCACAAAAAGAGTTGGGAAAAGAATCTGCTGCCTTGATGCTGATAGCACAGATTCGGGATGAGGCGCATCGCTTTGCGATCACTGGAATGCGTGCAAAGCGAGCCAAGGCCAGACAAAGCTCACAGTTAGAGGAAATAGAAGGTATAGGTCCTAAGCGCCGTCAACGCTTGCTGGTGAGGTTTGGTGGCTTAAAAGGTGTTTCCGATGCGAGTGTTGATGATTTGGCTTCTGTGGAGGGTATTTCTCGTCAGTTAGCTGAAGAAATTTACAAGCGATTGCGTTAGCCAAATATAATACTACGAATAATATGATGATTCACAGGTATATACCTTTTCGATAATTACAGATGCCATTCAACATTCCTATATTGCTTACTTGGTTGCGCGTGGCACTGATTCCTTTGGTCGTTGGTGTTTTTTATTTGCCTAATACATGGCTCAGCTCATTTGACCGAGGCTTAGCATCAACCTTAGTATTTATCGTTGCCGCTGCGACTGATTGGTTCGATGGATTTTTAGCTCGTCGCTGGAATCAAACTTCCGCTTTTGGTGCTTTCCTCGACCCGGTAGCAGATAAGCTAATGGTCGCTGGTGCTCTTTTAGTTTTGGTTCAATTAGATCGGGTGAACGCAGTAATCGCCTTCGTCATTATCGGTCGTGAAATTACGATCTCTGCATTGCGTGAATGGATGGCACAGATCGGAGCATCAAAATCTGTTGCAGTGAGCTCATTAGGTAAGATAAAAACTACTGCACAAATGGTCGCGATCCCGATGTTGCTCTATTACGATAATTTATTTGGCGTGATTGATATGGCATATTGGGGTGCCTGGTTATTATTGATTGCTGCAGTTTTAACCGTGTGGTCGATGTTCTATTATTTGCGCCGCGCATGGCCTTTGATCAAAGAGTCCACGGACAAAATGTCTTGACAGTGAAATTGGCTGATATATAATGTGCCCCTGTCTTTGATGCGGGAGTAGCTCAGTTGGTAGAGCGCAACCTTGCCAAGGTTGAGGTCGAGAGTTCGAGACTCTTCTCCCGCTCCATTAAAGATGAAGTGATATAAAAATTTGCGGGAGTAGCTCAGTTGGTAGAGCGCAACCTTGCCAAGGTTGAGGTCGAGAGTTCGAGACTCTTCTCCCGCTCCAGATTTTTGTGCTTGCTTGCGGTAGATTGTAAATGCGGGAGTAGCTCAGTTGGTAGAGCGCAACCTTGCCAAGGTTGAGGTCGAGAGTTCGAGACTCTTCTCCCGCTCCAGATTTTGAAGGGAAGCAAGGCTTCCCTTTTTTATTCAGTTATATGCTGAATAAATTTTTAGTAAGATTAACCGCGTTTTAATGTAAATAATTTCACTGGCGTCAGCAAGTAAAAATTATTTGAATTAGAATAGCAACCCTTGGCGGGGTAGCAAAGAGGTTATGCAGCGGCCTGCAAAGCCGTTTAGAGCGGTTCGATTCCGCTCCCCGCCTCCAGAATAAATGCGTCGTTTGACGTATGTTTGGCTTTAATGAGTAGCGCATTAGCGCTACTTTTTGAGTAGCGTGCCCGAGTGGTGAAATTGGTAGACACATCGGACTTAAAATCCGCCGCTTCGTTAATAGCGGGCGTGCCGGTTCAATTCCGGCCTCGGGCACCAAATTAATCTGTAATAAAACGACCCGTCTTCTGGTTTCAGAAGCACGGGTTTTTTTATAACTGCTAGACTGAGTTTTTCACCTTGATGAGAATAGAGATGGAAGCAACCAAAGTCATTGAATTTGAGCGCCCGCAGATGGACTTGGGGACGAGTTGCACGGCTGCTGCCTGGGCTCGTATACCCGACGCTCCTAGTTTGGCGGAAAAAGAAATATTGAAGTCGCGCATCAAGCAGCTATTGCGTGAGAAAGAAGCGGTTTTGGTAGCGCATTATTATGTCGATGCTGACTTGCAAGACCTTGCTGAAGAAACTGGTGGTTGTGTTTCTGACTCTTTAGAGATGGCGCGTTTTGGCCGCGATCACTCAGCAAAAACTTTGATTGTCGCTGGCGTTAAGTTCATGGGCGAAACAGCCAAAATACTAAGCCCTGAAAAAACGATCTTAATGCCTGATCTGGATGCAACATGCTCGCTGGATCTTGGCTGTCCTGCGGATGAGTTTGCAGCGTTTTGTGATGCGCATCCTGATCGCACTGTCGTGGTGTATGCCAATACCAGTGCCGCGGTGAAGGCGCGTGCGGATTGGATGGTGACTTCCAGTATAGGCTTGGATATCGTCGCGCATTTGCATGCACAGGGTAAAAAAATTCTTTGGGCGCCGGATAAACATCTCGGCGCCTATATTCAAAAACAAACTGGCGCTGATATGTTGCTGTGGCAGGGTTCTTGTCTAGTACATGACGAATTTAAAGGTATTGAGCTGGATATACTTAAGGCCGAGCATCCTGATGCCAAGGTCTTAGTCCATCCAGAGTCACCTGCTGCAGTCGTAGCACTAGCGGATATGGTTGGTTCTACCTCGCAAATGATCCATGCAGCGAAAACCATGGACGCTACTGAGTTTATCGTGGCAACGGATAACGGTATTTTGCATAAAATGCAGATGGCAGCCCCCGGAAAAAAATTCATCGTCGCTCCGACTGCGGGTAATAGTGCTACCTGTAAGAGTTGCGCACACTGTCCTTGGATGGCGATGAACGGTCTGCGTAATTTATTGCAAGTATTAGAGCAAGGGAATAACGAAATTCTGGTAGATCCTGTCGTGAGTGTAAAAGCCAAATTATGTATCGATCGTATGCTTGATTTTGCAGCGGCGAAAAAAGCGAATGTGCGCCCTGGCGCTGATTTGGCTCAAGAGCAAAAACTATTTTCGGGTATAGGTCCAGCATGACTCATCCAATAAGTAATCTTAAAAATCCGTTCGAGCCATTCGATGCGGACTTGATGGCAGCCTTTGAACGCAATATCAGCACAGCGTTGGCGGAAGACGTCGGTACCGGTGATCTGACGGGCTTACTGGTGCCAGACCAGCAGTTAGTGCAAGCCCAAGTAATTGTGCGCGAAGAAGCTGTTTTGTGCGGTGCGCCGTGGTTTGATGCTGTGATGGAGCGCCTAGATGCAAGGATTAAGATTGAGTGGATGGTAGAGGAGGGCGCGTTGATGCTTCCGAATAGTCTGGTCTGTAAGATCACAGCGCCAGCCCGGGCTTTGCTGACTGCCGAGCGCAGCGCACTCAATTTTTTGCAGCTGCTATCTGGCGTTGCTACGGCAACACGTGACTATGTGCGCATAATTGAAGGCACAGCCGCAGCGATTTTGGACACCCGAAAAACCTTGCCTGGACTGCGCCTGGCTCAAAAATATGCAGTGCGTGTTGGTGGCGGTCAGAATCAGCGTCTGGCTTTGTATGATGGGATTCTGATTAAAGAAAATCACATCGCAGCAGCCGGCGGCATTGAGGCTGCAATGCAGGCTGCTCACACCTTGCAGGCGGATGTCAGCATACAAATCGAGGTGGAAACGCTAGATCAGCTCAAACTCGCGTTAAAAGCGGGAGCAACGTCGATTCTATTGGATAACTTTACGACTGACATGATGCGTGATGCAGTCAATCTGAATGCCGGACGCGCATTGTTGGAAGCATCTGGTGGCGTCGATAAAAGTTCTGTGAGGGCGATCGCTGAAACCGGTGTTGACCGGATTTCGATTGGCAGCCTGACAAAAGACATCAAGGCTACCGATTATTCTTTGAGAATTATCTAACTTATTGCCTATACTCTCCCTTCTTTTTAAGAAAATACGGCGGATTCAAGTACGAAGAGCAACATTGAATAAAAAGTCAAAGGGTCAGATGCGATAGCATTCTGCCTTTTGACCAGCCAGTCGAAAGTT